>DAOOIT010000054.1 GCA_035384565.1 Planctomycetota bacterium
GCGACAGCTATGCCCGCATCGAGGACGGCGAAGCCTATCTCATAGGGCTGCACATAAGCCCTTACGAAAAGACCGCTTACGGCAACCACGACCCCGCGCGCAAACGCCGCCTCCTCCTCCACCGCCGCGAAATCAAGCGCCTCGCCACCAAGGTCAACGAGCGCGGCTTCACCCTCGTGCCCACTGCCCTCTACTTCAAGAGAGGACTCGCCAAAGTCGAGATAGCCCTCGCCTGCGGCAAGAAGCTCTACGACAAGCGCGAGGACATCAAGAAGCGCGACCACCAGCGCCAGATGGACCGCGCCGCCTCCCCTCGCCGCTGACCTCGTACCGCTGTCCTTCGACCTTCGACATTCTCGGCCTTGGACTTGCGACTTCGGACTTTGGACTTTCGACTCTCAACTTTGAAAGGGGGCGACCAGGTATCGACCGGGCAGTATGAGTCAAGGGTCGCGTGCCGAGGTTGTCAGGGTGCCTCGTAAAACACCTGGCACACCAACAACTGCCAATCACCAGATGGCAATGGCTGCCTAATCAGGCGGTCACGTCCCGCCGCCTCAGCCCGCGGGGGCTGCGGGGCGACAAACAGCGGGCTAGTCCTTGCCCTTTGCTCGACGGGGCCGGGGCGAAGCTTCTGTTCGAGCTGGCCGGAGCGGAATCCCGACTACCGGAGGCCGCCGAGGCGACAAACAATAGGTAGCCTACGCACGTAGAAGCTCTTGGCGCGCTGCTTCGGGACGGGGGTTCGATTCCCCCCGCCTCCACCACCCCCTGACCTGCGGGGACTCTCCCCCGCGAAAACGCCCTCCAGCACACCACTGCGAGGGCGTTCTCGTTTACCCACAGTCCCCCAAGCACTTACGACGACCCCCACATCCATTCCCCGGCCCGCCCGCGGGACGCCACGACCCCCGCCGGCCGCCCATTTCTCCCCCATTTCCCCCGGAATCCTCTCCCTTTCTCCCTCCTGTCGGGACTCTGCGAGAGACGGAGCGGGCAGCCGTATCCCTGCTGGGCGGATGACCGACCGCGGGGCTCACCCGTGGATTCTCTCTTGAGCTGGAATCCTGCGGCGCACTCCGCCAAGCCAGCACGCCGGCCAGCGAGAGCAGCCTGGGTGACCAGGTTCCCCTCCCGCTCTCGCTGACCGGGCATTGCCCATGCCCCCTCCGCTATGGGCTGCGTTTGCGGCGGCCTCGACCCGACGGCGGCTCGATGGAGGCACCCCCTCGCCGCGGACCGCTCGCCTCTTGGTTCGGGAAAACGCTCATGTGGACGCACACGCCCTCGGCCACGAGCGCCTGGCCAACAACAGCCTTCGACTCGAACCTCCAGTCCTGGCCGACACCCACCGATGGGCACGGCTGGCAGGCGACCTCGCCGAGATGCTCCAACAGGGCACCGGCGCCCTTCGGTGTGAATGGCCTGCTCCTCGCCTTCTGTCTTCCGAGAGCATCGAGCACGTAGCCGGTGATAAGGCGCGGCCAGACACGGCGGAGTGTCTCCGCCTTGTCGAAGAGGTCAACCGCGACGAACTCGCCGTTGATGGCGGCGACGACGCCCTGCGCGCTGTCGGGCCAGGGCAGGGCATCAGTGTATCCATCGAGCGTTTCCTGCCGCTGCTTGATGGCGTCGTGCAAGGCCATGGTCGGAGAGTGGGCAGCCACGGACCCCAGGCAGCAGGAGACCTCTTCCCACACGGCCCCCTGGTTGCTTGCCGCAACGCCTTCGGTCCGCAGGCTCCGGCTGACGTCGCGGCTCTTGCGGGCGCGGAGCTTCGAAGGCGAGTAGCCCCCCACAGCAAATGCCCGCGACGCGTGGTGCCAGCGTCCCTGCTCAACGCACGAGACGGGAATCCGCGTCTCCGCCTTCGGTGGGAGAAGCACGCTGGTGTTGAGGATGCGGTTCTGCTTCGCACCGACCAGCTCCTCCCCGTCGAGGAGCAGCACCATTGTCTCCGCTGTGCTCTTCACCAGCAGTTCGGGCACGGTGCCGAACTCGCCGACCTCCGTGATCGCCAGTGTCCCCGCCTCGATGGCATCAGCACCCAGGACGTAGTCCAGCTTGCCGTTGCTGTCGCCCCTCAGAGGGACGAGCGTCAGGTTGAGGTGGCCGAATGCCTCGCCGACCGCCAGCGGCGCGAGGAACGCCCCGAGAGTTGTGACCGTCTCATCCTTGCCCATCCGATCCTCCTTTCGCCGAGTGCTCGGCTTTCGCCTGCAATAGCATAGCTGGAGGGTGTGACAGGGATGGTCTCGCCCAGCCATGCGGCCGGGGAGCCGGGGGGTGACAGGCGTGGTCACACGCCCAGCCTGTGGGGAGGGACAGGGAATGGCAGGGCCAGATGATGGGGGCGCCGGAGGATGGTTTTTTTCTCCGTGTTCGCGTCGTTAGTCCAACTGGGTGGCCTCTTCGGTAGGGACCAGTTGGCGCACCGAACGGCATGCTTCGTGGGGACAGTCTCTGCGCTACGCCTCTCGCTGCTCGCAGCAGTAGGTGGCCTGCGCGGCGGCAAGCTCGTCAGCAACCTCGCCAGCGAGTTCCTTCGGGGCGAGCACCGTGGCGTGGCGGCCGAAGCCGAGCACCCAGCGCTTGAACTCGGTCGTGTCGGCAAGCTCGAATTGGGCGATGACGTGGTCGGAGGAGTCTTCGGCGAGCTTCTGGCTCGGATGCCACTGAAGTTCGCGAACGTTCACCGCGGCCCAGCCGCTGAACCGCACCTTCGCCACCACGCGCTCGCCGGGCGTGAAGATCCCGAAGCTGCCGTGCAGGTACTCCTGGAGTGAGAAGTCGTAGGGACGCTCGAAGGTCTCTCCCGTCAGCTCGACGCCGAGCAGGCGCTCGACCTTCAGGGTCCGCATCTCGTTGTGGTCAGGCAGGCGGGCCACGCAGTAGAGGCTCATGCCGAACAGCACAATGCCATAAGGTTCCAGCCGCCACTCATAGATGTTGCCACTATGGGCGGACCTGTAGCGCACCTTGAGCACGCGGCTCTCAGCGACGGCCTGGTTGATGGTGCGGATTTCCTTGTCCTGGGCCGAATAGTCGTGGCCGGGCATGCTCTTCACGAACAGCCGCTCGTCGAGGGAACGGAAGTAGGTCAGGGCCTTCGACGGCAGCATCGTCTTGATCTTGTCGAGTGCGGAGGAGAGGCCGTCGCCGAACTGCGTCCCCGCGAGCGGCGCCAAAAGCTGGCGGCTCAGGTAGAGGCTGAGCATCTCCGTGACCGAGAGGAGCACCTGGCCCGTCTCGACGAAGTCGCGGGAGAGCTTCCAGAACCGCTTCCCAAAGTCCCGCTGCTCAAACAAGATGGGGAAGCCGACCTCCTGGAGCACACCGAGGTCCCGCTTTACCTGGCGGACGCTACAGCCCACGCGCTCAGCCAGTTCCTCCGCGCTGGTGCCGAAGCGGTACGACTGGAGCAGCTTCAGAAGGTTCCATTGGCGGATGAGCGGTTCGCCGCGAGCCACGTCTCCATCCTTTCCTGCCGCGAGTTACGTGCCGGCCTCGTCCGCCCTGTGCTCTCCGAGGAGGATGGCGAGGCCGGCGGGCGAGGCGGAGGCGCAGATGGCCTCCATCGCGTCGAGGAAGACCTCCCTGCCACGCCAGAAGGGGAAGCTGCCGAGCCGCCTTGGCAACGCCGCGGCGATGGGCGGGATGCGGACTTCGCCCAGGGGGATCGTCTTCGGGTCGTCAGCGCCCCAGAAGGCCCCAGGCTCGGCGGGCAAAGGCTCCGGCGGCGACACCGGCTCGCTCGCCGCCTCCGGCTTCGGCTGTGAGGCAGCCTTGGCGCCGAGGAGCGCGACGAGCTTCTCGCGGGTCATGCCCCGAAGCTTGAAGATGAGGAACGGGTCGCGGTCGAACTCCTCGCCCAGCAGGTAGTAGACGGCGGCGACATGCTTGCAGGGGTTCGACCAGTCGGGGCACGAGCAGTCGGTCACGAGGTCCTTGCTCTTCCCCGGGAAGAGCGAGAGGCCGGCGGCGCTGAAGGCCCCCTCGATGTTCTCCGGCATCTCGCCCGCGAGGAGCTTTGCCGCGAAGATCGCCTGCTTGCCGAGCGACTCCGCCAGCTTCTCCCAGTCGGCCTTGGTGAGCGCGGCGACCTTGATGACGACGTCGTAGGGCTCCGGGCGGGAGCCCTGGACCTTCGCGGTGACGGTGCCCTCGCCAACCTCGAGGTGTGTGACCTGGCCGCTTCGGGCGTAGGAGCGGCCGCGGCCGAGGCGCGCGCCGATGTCGAAGCTCTCCAGCACGGCGATCCAGCGCCTGGCCCACCAGCTCTGGCCGAAGCCGCCGCGCCGGGTCTGCGCCTTGATGCCGCCCTTGGCCTCGCGCGGGCGCGAGGGGGCGAAGTGGCGGTAGTAGCCGTCGTCGTAGTCGCGCCAGCGGCGCCATCGCGACATGCTATTCTCCTCGGACAGCCATCGCCTTCAGCCATAGTGGATGAATGGATGAATGCCAGACATCCGCCGACCCATTCCTTCATTCATCCACCCATCCACTCATCCATTCATCCTCGACCGAGATGCGCGCAAACAGGGGCCTACTCCCCGACCGCTTCCGCTCTCAGAGCGAAGAGTTCCTTGAGCTGCTGGTTCGACAGTTCCGTGAGCCAGCCCTCGCCCGTGCCGACGACCTCCGCGGCCACCTCCTTCTTCCGCTCGATCATCTCGTCTATCTTCTCCTCCAGGGTGCCGGCGCAGAGGAACTTGTGGACCTGGACGTTTCGCGTCTGGCCGATGCGGAAGGCGCGGTCGGTCGCCTGGTTCTCCACCGCCGGGTTCCACCAGCGGTCGAAGTGAAAGACGTGGTTCGCCCGCGTGAGGTTCAGCCCCGTGCCGCCGGCCTTGAGCGACAGGATGAAGAGGGGCGGGCCGCCATCGGTCTGGAACCGCTCGACCATGCGGTCGCGCTGGGCCTTGGGCACGCCGCCGTGGAGGAAGAGGGCCTCGCGGCCAAAGGTCTCCTCGAGGTGGCGCTTGAGGATGGCGCCCATTTCGGCGAACTGGGTGAAGACGAGCGCGCGGTCGCCCACCTCGATGGCCTCCTCGAGCATCTCGCCCAGGCGCGCGAGCTTGCCCGAGCGGCCGGGGAGGGCCGAGTTGTCGCCGAGGAACTGCGCGGGGTGGTTGCACACCTGCTTGAGCTTCGAGAGCGTGGCGAGGACGACGCCCTTGCGCTGGATGCCCTCGGCGCCTTCGAGGGCATCCTCGGCGTCCTTCACCACCGCGGCGTAGAGCGACGCCTGCTCCTTCGTGAGGGTGCAGAAGACCTTCATCTCCTGCTTCTCGGGGAGGTCGGCGATGATGCTCTTGTCGGTCTTCAGCCGCCGCAGGATGAAGGGGCCGGTGAGGCGCCGAAGCCGCGCGGCCGCCTCGGGGTCGCGGTCGGTCTGAATCGGAATGAAGAACTCGCGCTTGAACCCCGCCTGCGAGCCGAGGAAGCCGGGGTTGAGGAACTCCATGAGCGACCAGAGGTCGCCGACGTTGTTCTCGACGGGCGTGCCGGTGAGGGCGACGCGGTAGTCGGCCCCGAGCGAGCGGGCGGCGCGGGCCTGCTTCGTCTCGGGGTTCTTGATGTTCTGCGCCTCGTCGAGGACGACGCCCAGCCACGGCACCTTCTGGAGGTGTTCGATGTCGCGGTGAAGGAGTGCATAGCTGGAGACGACGAGGGCGTGGCGCTGGGCCTCCTCTGCGAAGTCCTCGCCCCGGTTCCGCTCGAGGCCGTGGTGCACCATCACGGGCAGGCCGGGGGTGAACCGCTCGGCCTCCTTCTGCCAGTTGCTCACCACCGACGTGGGGCAGATGAGGAGCACGGGGCGCCGCCCGTTCGCCTCCCAGTCGCGCTGGAACAGGGCCAGAGCCTGGATGGTCTTCCCCAAGCCCATGTCGTCGGCGAGGCAGGCGCCGAGGCCCCACTGCCGCAGGAAGGCGAGCCAGGCGTAGCCGCGGGCCTGGTAGGGACGCAGCGCGCCCACGAAGCCCTGCGGCACGGGGAGTTCGCCAATCCCGGCCCGCCCGTCAAGCTGGCGGAGCACGTCGCCCACCCACCCCGTGGCCTCGATGCCGGCGAGCGGCATGCCGCCCACGGCCTCCGCCGCGCCCAGGCTCATCTGCACGACTTGCCGCGCGGTGAGCGTCTCCGTCCCCCTCTTCCGCCAGAAGTCGAGCACCGCCTGAATCTCCTCCGCACTCACCTGCACCCACTGGCCACGCACCTGGACAAGCGGGGCCTTGAGCAGGGCCAACGCCTCCAGTTCCTCGGGCGACATCCGCTCGCCCCCGAGCGCCACCTCCCAATCCACGTGCACGACCTCGTCGAGCGAGAGTCCCGACCCTCCCTGCATCTTGGGACTCTTCACGCTGGCGCGGACGGTGAGGCGCAGTTTCGTTCCCGTCCGCGTCCACCATGCGGGCAGCAGGACTCCGAAGCCGGCCTGCTCAAGAAGCAGCGAACGCTGCGTGAGGAACTCGTGTGCGCCCGTGGCGTCGAGTTCGTAGCCCGACGGCCGCTGCGTCTTCAGCGCCGCCTCGATACGCGGGCAGATGCCCGCCGCCTGCCCGAGCGACGACAGCAGGTGTTCCTGTGCCGAATACCCCGCCCGCTGAAGCACCGAGGTCGCATGGCCCCGCGCCGCCCAGGCATCCTCCGCGGGCACCAGCAGGCTCGGGTCGTCGGCCGCCTGGAGCAGGAATCGCACCCGCCACGTATCGCGCGGCTTCCGCCGACGCCGCGCCTCGGCCTCGACGCCGCTCTCCGGCTCCTCGAGCCGGAAGCACAGGCGGAAGGGCGCCGCCACGGACACCGACAGCGGCCGCCGCCACTCGCGCACCTGCTCGGCGAAGCGCGCCAGCTCCGCCTCGTCGCCCTCCATCGCCCCGTCGGGCGACCGCAGCGCGTGGAGCCACTGATCGTGGACGCTGTCGAAGGCGGGCTTCTTCCTCGGCCGGCCGCGCTTCGGTGCAGATAGCCCCACCGCGCGTCCCGACGCGGTGGAGCGCACGAGGTGGTCCACCACCGCGCCCACGAACTGCCGAAGGGCTTCGACCGCCGGCGTAGTGGGAGCGGCCTCGGTGTCCGCGGCACTCAGCGCCCTCGCAACGGCCGGCATCGCTCTCGCCAGAGCCGCCAGACGCTCGGCGTCGGCTCCGGCGAACACCGGCTCCCAGCACGCGCGATGCCCGCCATCCCGCGCCTCGATAGCGGGCAGGCACTGCTGCCTTGCCACAAGCGCCGCCGCGAACCGGAGCGCCTGCGCCCAGAAAGCCAAGTCGCGCCCCACCAGCACGCCCGGCGCCAGCGTGGCCCGCTCCACGCACCGGCAGAGCAGGTCAACCGCCTGCCCCGGCGTCAGAGCCATCGCCTCGACGCGCCACGGAGCGAGCCCGGCCTCCCCCTGCGACTCCGGCGGCTCCGCCACGAGCGGGCTTGAGGCAATCGGCACGCTCTCTCGCGTCGGCAGCCACGCCGTCGTCCCCCGCCGCGCCTTCTTTGCCTCGACCGCCATCCCGACGTCACGCAGCGCCGCCTCAAGAGCCTCTGGCGCGGCACCATAGGGATAGGACGCAACCGCACTCTCCTCCGTCCGCTTGCGGCCCCGGCGTGCGGGGCGCTGCGCCCCGGCGGCCCCGCGGGGAGACTCCCCCCACAACACCAACTCCCCGTCGAACCACGCCAAGTGCAGGACCACCATCGAGTTGTCTGCCTTCAAAGCATTCGCACAAAGCCAAGTCCATGCCGGGCGCCTCGCAGGATACGCCTTCCACACCCCGCCGTCAACTGCACCGAAATGCCAATGGCTTGCCCCCAAGGCGCGGTCCGCCTCGAGTGCAGAGGGATGCGCCTCTCGGACGCCGGCGCGTCAGGGTGCAGAGCGAGCGGAATGGCGCATCAGGGTCCAGCGACCCTGGCGCAGCCGCCGCCGGGGAGCGTGGGGCTGGCGTTGCCGCCCAGGCGAGTTCCACCGCATAACTCTATATGCAACAATGCTTTATGCTCTCCGGCCATCCCCCCTCACATGCTGGCTCATCCCGCAGATGAGCGAGCATGGCCGGAACCGCGAGAATCGCCCATTCTCGCCCATCTACCCATGCTGTATCACCTTCCCCCTCTCGGGGTTGATACAGCATGGGCAGGCGGCGCCGGCCAGCCACTCGGCAGAGCCCTCCCGAGAAACCGCCAGGCCCGCAACGAGCAGGCATGCCCTCGCCCCGCACCAGGGCAGTCGAGCCAAGATCGCCAACCCCGAAGAGCCTCGCGGAATGCCTGTGCGCGTCCGCGCCAGAGTCGGCTGACACGCCGTCTCACGCCGGCTATTGGCCGCTCGCGGCTGGGGGCGCGATGGCCCCGGGCGGGTACGCCTGGTCGTAGAGTTCCTTGATCTTGGCGTTGTAGCCGTCGTCGAACCAGCCCCGGAAGAACAGGCTATCGCCGTGGCGGACTCCCTCCAGGAGTTCGCCGCGCCGCTTGTCCCAATCCGCAGGGGAGAGATTGACCGACTGGCAGACACTGAAGGCCCCCGGCAGCAGCTCGAGCACTTCGGGCGGCGTGCGGGCGCCGCTGTAGGGCGGCTGGAGGTACTGGGCGGCGTAGGCCCACTGAGCGGGCGCGCCCGTGCCCAATTCCGGGATGAGCAGCACGTCGGGATGCCGCCGAGCAACGTCGCGCCAAACGTGGCTGTCGAGGAGCGCCCAGCCGAACTCCTGCTTCTCGCCAGCCTGGCGATAGACGCCGTTGGTGTCCACATAGAAGATCGTGCAGCCCCAGTTCTTCCTGGCATACTCGATCTTGCGGCACATCCGCTCGACCAGGGGGTAGAACCGCCACCAGGGCAGGCCCTTGGGCCAGATCGCGCTGAAGTCGTCGCCGAGCGGATTGCGTTCGGGCCCGTGGCTGCCAGTGCCGTGCGACCAGCCCTTCTTTGCCTCAAGGTAGACCTGGGTCGGCCGGATGCAGCAGCCCGTGCGCAGGCCGGCATCGAGGAACTTCTTGAAGAACTCAGGATAGATGTCCTCGACCTCCGGAGCCAGCACCTTCACCATGCGCGGATCGCCGACATAGGTGATCGGATGCGGATTCTCAGCGCCCTCCGGGTCCCACACGATCATGCCCTGGGCGTTCGTCTTCTTGAGCGACTTGATGCAGCGGTCGGCGAACTCCATGAAGAGCTTGCGCAGCTCGGCCTTGCCTTCGGGGGTGCGGACATCGAGGTCCTTCTTGTCGAACCAGTTGCGGGGGTTGTTCTCCGGCCCCTTGCCCTTGCCGACGAAGATGGTGCCGATGGGCCGGCGGTCCTTCCAGGCGATGCGCGGCTGGTGGTGCGTTCGGAACGCCTCGCACAGGTCTGCCGGGGGCTTGCCCTCGGCGCCCTCGGCCGGGGCGAACCGCAGCGAAAACGCGATGGCCAGGCTCTTGCCCGGTTCGACGCGGGGCAGCCCGAGGTAGTGGTAGAACACCGCGCCCGGCTCCATCATCATGACCCCACCCTTCAGCACGACCGGCGACTCGCTCTTTCCCCCCGCGGCCAGCCCGAAGTTCAGCGGAATCATGGTCTCGCAGCACAGCAGGAGCCTGGCAGCGCCGAACGTCGCCTCGACAACACCGAGGCGGTCGGGCAGCGTCTCGATCCAGCGGCCCTGCTTGGGCTTGGCGGGCGGCGCCGGGAAGGCCAGGCCCAGGGGCTCGATCTCGAAGTCGGCGATGGCGAACTTCGAGTCGTTCGTGAGGGTGACCGCGATGCCCAGCCGGTCGGCCGCGGGCGCGTAGGCGAACGACACTGAGCCCCACGGATAGCCATAGGTCAGCCGCCGGGCGGCCGCGTCGAAGCTCGCCTTGGGATTCGAGCCGTCCAGCCTGTCGAACGAGTAGGCCTTCTCCTGCTTCGCATCGAGCGTCTCGTGCTCGAAGACGATCCTCTTGACCTGTGGCCTCCCGTCCTTCAAGAGGTTGGTGCCCGACCAGGCCAGGCGGCCCAGCCCGCTCTCGGCGACCGTGACTTCCAGCTTGTCCGCGGCGGAGACGCTCGCCGCCGAAACCGCAATCACGAGCACTACACTGAGCCGTCGGAGCATCTGCCGTCTCCTCTCACACAGGGTGGTCTGGCCTCGGCAATCTTACGGCGACGGGCCGGGGACGTCAAGAACCAGAGGAACTGCTTTCCTCGTCGCTACGCTCTGCCCTTCTTCCTCGTCCCTCCGCTCTGCTCCTTATTTCTCGTCCCTACGCTCTGCTCCCTGTTTCTCGTCCCTACGCTCTGCGTGGGGACGGGCTTCCTGGCCGCTCCGCGGCCTCCTCTCTTCCGCGCGCGCCGGAGCGGGAACCTCCCGCGGGTTGCGAGTATGTGCTTAGCGTGCGTGGTCATGTGTTTCTGTCAGGGAGAAGTGCTGGAGTTCGTGGGCAGGGGCCCGACTCACCATGAGGGGAGGAGGAACAGCGGCAGGGCCCGCCTGGAGGCCCTCGAGGGCGAGAACCGGCACCTGCGCGAGCGGGCGGATGGCCAGACTGCCCAGTTCGTCGGCCCGCCACCAGAAGGCCGCGGCCCGCCCGCCGAGGGTGCGGCCCGTGACGAAGTCCAGAACATCCGCCTTGCGCATCGCGGTTCCCCTCTTGCCAACCCCCCGCCGGATTGTATATGGTGAAGCAGAGGGACCGCAAGCAGCAGGAGCCAACGTGTTCGCAGAGCGCATCCGACACCATAGCCGCTTGGCGATGCTGGCCGCCTACGCTCTCGCGGCGCAGCTCTGCACGGGCTGCTACGTGCTCAAGGAATCCGTCGTCAAGGCCCCGCACCCGATGGAGGCGGGAGCCGTCGAGCACGGGCGCTTCGTGCGGGTCGAGGGCGTGGGTGTGCTCACGCTGTGGGGCAACCCCTACGAGCGCGGCTTCGCCCAGGGCCGGCTCCTGGCACCCGCCATCCTGGACATGGTGGACGCCGTGTGCGGCTCGAACCTGCTGCTGACACACAAGAAGGACTACGAACGGGTGATCCTGCCGCTGGTCGAGCGATTCGAGTTCGAGCCTGACTACGAGCTGGAGCTACAGGGCATCTTCGACGGCGTGAGGCAGGCCCTCGGCGACGGCGCGGTGTTACGGCGGCTCGGCCGGCCGCTCACACGGAACGACCTGAAGGCCTATAACACGGCGGGCGACTGGTGCCGTCAGGCCTGCTCGACCTTCGCCGCCTGGGGCCACCGCACGAGGGACGGCCACGTGTGGGTCGGCCGCAACTTCGACTTTCTGCCCGTCAAGGCGTTCTTCTCGCACCAGATGCTCGTGGTGCACGAGGCCCACGAGGGCAAGCGCGCCTTCGCCGCCGTGACCGCGCCGGGGATGATCGGCTGCCTCACCGGCATCAACGAGGCCGGCGTGTTCGTCTCCGTGCACGACGTGTTCCTGCCCCGCCGCCCGCTGGAGGGGAGCTACAGCCCGCGCCTGCTGGTGCTGCGGCGGCTGATGGAGAACTGCTCGGCCACCGACCTGGCGGCGCAGGCCGTGCCGCTGCTCGAGGCGCGTCAGCAGATGTTCGACAACGCGATCCTCCTCGCCGCGCCCGTCACAGATGGCACGCCGCCCGCCCTCGTTTTCGAGTACAACAACGACTACGCGAATGACCGCGGCGTCACGGTACGCGGGCCCGCAGAGAACGAGCCCGAGTTGGCCCAGGAGATGCTCGCCTGCACGAACCACTTCCGCAAGCGCCGCAAGCAGCCCTTCGCACTCGCCGACTACCGCTATCCCCTGCTGCGGCGCGTGCTCCACGCCGAGACGCGCGGCGAGGAGAAGCTCGGCTTCGAGGCCGCCCGGAAGGCCATGGGGGCGGTTCGCCTCCCCATCACCTCGCACACCGTCGTGGCCGACCTGAACACGCTGGACTTCTGGTTCGCCACGGGCGAGTTCCTCGAGCCGCCGCACCGGGGCGACTTCGTGAAGCTGCCCGTGAAGAGCTGGCTCGCGGGCAAGTAGCTCAGGAAGGAGGGCCGCATGTTCGCACGTCCCCCACGTATCGCCCGCGCCGCACTTGCGCTCGCCATCGCCAGCGCGGGCATGGCAGGAGAAAAGCTGATGCAGGGAACACTGGTGTCGCCCCCAAAGGACGACGGCTATCGCGGCATCTGGTACTTCAACCAGCCTTCGAAGGACGAGTACGTCTACAAGTACAGCGGCGGCCTGGGCACCTACCCCGCCAACCACATCCCCTTCTGCCTCTACGCCCCCGCCGCGAACAAGACGTTTTTCGTCTACGGCGGCACGTCGAAGGGCAAGCATAACCTACTGGAAATGGTGAGCTTCTACGACCACGCGACGGGCACCGTGCCCCGCCCCCGCGTCCTGCACGACAAGCAGACCGACGACGCGCACGACAACCCCGTGCTCTCGATGGACGGCGACGGCCACCTGTGGGTCTTCTGCTCATCCCACGGCACATCGCGCCCGTCGTTCATCTACCGCAGCGTGAAACCCTACGACATCGAGGCGTTCGAGCTCACGCTCAAGACCAACTTCTCGTATCCCCAGCCCTGGTGGATCGAGGGCAAGGGCTTCCTCTTCCTCCACACGCTCTATCGCAAAGGGCGCATGCTCCACTGGTCCACCAGCCCCGACGGGCGCACCTGGAGCGAGCCGCAGCGCCTGGCCGGCATCGCCGAAGGCCACTACCAGGTGAGCTGGCCCCACAAGGGCAAGGTCGGCACCGCCTTCATGTACCACCCCCTCAAGCTCGGCCTCAACTGGCGCACGAACCTCTACTACCTCGAAACCGACGACCTGGGCAAGACCTGGAAGACCGCCGACGGCAAGACCATCACCCCGCCGCTGACCGAGGTGAAGAACGAGGCCCTCCTCCGCGACTATGAGGCCGAGAAGCTCCTCGTCTACATCCACAGCCTGAGCTTCGACGCCCAGGGGCGCCCCATCATCCTCTACCTCACGAGCAAGGGCTACCAGAGCGGCCCTGCCAACGGCCCCCGCACCTGGACCACCGCCCACTGGACAGGCACGGAGTGGGCCTTCCGCCCCGTCACCACGTCGGAGAGCAACTACGACTGCGGCTGCCTCCACGTCGAGCCCGACGGCACCTGGCGCGTCATCGGCCCCACCGAGCCCGGCCCCCAGCCCTACAACCCCGGCGGCGAGATGGCCCTGTGGACGAGCCAGGACGAGGGGAAGACCTGGACGATGGCCCGCCCGATGACGAAGGGCAGCCCCTACAATCACACCTACGCCCGCCGCCCGCTCGGCGCCCACCCCGACTTCTACGCATTCTGGGCCGATGGCCACGCGCGCCAGCCGTCCGACTCGCGCCTCTACTTCTGCGACAAGGCGGGCAACGTCCGCCGCCTGCCGCCGCTGATGAAAGAGGAGAACGAAACGCCCCTGCCGGTGGACTGATGCGGACGAACACGAACACAGAAGCCGGATGGCCCCGTCCGTGTATGCCCGTGTCAGTCCGTGTGGCTCGGTTCCTCCCCGAACACTTCGGCCGTGTAGGTGAACACCTCGGCCTCGCCTGTGCGCCAGGCGTCGGGCGGCAGGCCCGCCTTGTGGGCGCAGCAGGACGAGAGGAATTGCTCCTTGGTCATGCGGTGCTCGGTGGCCACCTGGGGCAGGAAGGTGCCGGCGCCGCCGTGCCTGCCCACCACGTAGATGCCGTGCACCCCCAGCTCGATGTCGAGGGGGTTGGCGATCTTCGTCATCGGCGAGAGCACCGAGATCTCGATGCGAAGGTCCGGCAGATCGTGCCGCGTGAGGGGCTGGCCGAAGAAACGCGAGTCCTCGGTCGCCGAGGCGCGGGCCATGTCGGCCACCACACGCCAGAGCGGCTGCCGCGCGGTGAAGCAGCCCAGACAGCCGCGCAGCCGGCCGCGCGTGGTGAGGGTGACGAAGCAGCCGCGCTGGGCCTGAAGTTCCGGGTCGTCGCACGCGGGCACGCTCGGGCGCTCGCCCCGAACGGCCGCCTCCACGCTGCGGCGGGCGATCTCGAGCAGCTTCTGGCGGGCCTGAGGGCTCAACTCGCCAGCCATCGGCTAGCCATCCGCGGAGTCCCCCGGCTCTTCCGGACCGGGCTCCTCGATGGCCGTCTCCTCCTCGTCGCTGACGAAGTCGTCGGCGGCCGTGGTCTCCTTGGGCGCGGCCTCGGCGGCGTCGCCCTCCTCGCCCTCGTCCTTCTCGGCCACGCGGCCGATGGCCACCAGGCGGTCGCCCTCGTCGCAGTGGATCACGCGCATGCCCTGCGTGGCGCGGCCGATGGCGCGCATCTGGCGGACCGCGGTGCGGATGACCTTGCCCTGGGCCGTGATCATCATCACCTCGTCCTCGTCCGTCACGGTGAGGAGGCCCACCACCTTGCCATTGCGGTCGGAGGTCTTGATGTTGATCACGCCGTAGCCGCCGCGCCCCTGGACGCGGTATTCGGAGAAGGGGGTGCGCTTGCCGTAGCCGTTCTCGCACACGGTGAGCAGCGTGCCCTCGCCGTCGAGCACGGCCATGCCCACCACCTTGTCGCCCTCGCGCAGGCGCACGCCGCGCACGCCCCCCGCCTGGCGGCCCATCGCGCGCACCGCGGCCTCGGGAAAGCGGATCGACATGCCGTCGCGGGTGGCCAGCAGGACGTGCTGGCCGCTGCTCACGAGGCCGGCGCGGATCAGGCGGTCGTCGGGGTCGAGGTTGATGGCGATGATGCCACGGGCCATCGGGCGGCTGAACGCCTCGAGCTCGGTCTTCTTCACCGTGCCGTTCTCGGTGGCGAAGACGACGAAGCGCTGGTCGAACTCGCGCACGGCCAGGCACGAGGCCACGGTCTCGTCGGCCTCCAGCGAGAGCACGTTGGCGATGGCGCGGCCCTTCGACGTGCGGGGCGCCTGCGGCAGATCGTAGACCTTCTGCCAGTAGACCTTGCCCCGGTTGGTGAAGAACAACAGGTAGTCGTGGGTCGAGGCGATGAAGAGGTGCTCGATGAAGTCGCCCTCCTTCGTCTCGGCCCCCTTGATCCCCTTGCCGCCGCGGCCCTGGCTCCGGTAGGTCGAGAGCGGCAGCCGCTTGATGTAGCCCTCGTGGCTCAGCGTCACCGCCACCATCTCCTCGGGGATCAGGTCCTCGCGGTCGAAGCCCGTCTCCTCGTCGGTGATCTCGGTGAGGCGCCGGTCGCCGTAGCGCTGCTTGAGGTCGAGCAGTTCCTCCTTGATGAGGTTGCGCACGAGGGCCTCGGAGGCCAGGATCGACTCGTACTGGGCGATCTCCTCGAGCAGGTGGCGGTACTCCTCCTCCAGCTTGTGGCGCTCGAGGCCGGTGAGGCGCTGGAGCCGCATGTCGAGGATCGCCGTGGCCTGGCGGTCCGAGAGGCCGAAGCGCTCCATGAGTTGGCGGTGGGCCGTCTCCACGTCGGGCGCCTTCTTGATCAGCTCGATGATCTCGTCAATGTGGGCCAGCGCGATCCGCAGGCCCTCGATGATGTGCGCGCGGGCCAGCGCCCGGTCGAGCAGGAACTGCGTGCGACGGCGGATCACCTCGATGCGGTGCGCGACGAAGCACTCGAGGAGCTGCTTGAGGTTCAGCGTGCGCGGCCGGTTGTCCACCAGCGCGATCATGATGATCGAGATGGACGACTGGAGCGGCGTGTGCTGGTAGAGCTGGTTGAGGACGACGTTCTCGTCGGCGTCGCGCTTGAGCTCGATGACGAGGCGCTGGCCGGCGGCGCCGCTCTCGTCGCGCATGTCGGCCACGCCCTGGATGACGCCCGAGTTCACCGCCTCGGCGATCTTCTCCTTGATGAGGGCGCGCGTGACCTGGTAGGGGATTTCGGTGACGACGATGTTCTTCTTCCCGCCCTTGAGCGCCTCGGTGAAGGCGCGAGCCCGCACCTGGATGATGCCGCGGCCGGTCCGGTACCCGTCCACGATCCCCTTGCGCCCGCAGATGATCCCGCCCGTCGGAAAGTCGGGGCCGGGCACGAGCTGGATCAGTTCCTTCAGCGGCACGTCCGGATCGTCCACCAGCCGTACCAGCGCGTCCACCACCTCGCCCAGGTTGTGCGGCGGGATGCTCGTGGCCATGCCCACGGCGATGCCGTTGCAGCCGTTGCACAGCAGGTTCGGGAACTTGCCCGGCAGCACGGTCGGCTCGGTGCGCGTCTCGTCGTAGTTCGGCACGAAGTCCACCGTGTTGTACTGGAGGTCCGCCAGCATCTCCATCGCCAGGCCGCTCAGGCGGGCCTCTGTGTACCGCATCGCCGCCGGCGGATCCCCGTCCAGCGAGCCGAAGTTCCCCTGACCGTCCACCAGCGGGTAGCGCGAGTTGAAGTCCTGCCCCATGCGCACGAGCGTGGGATAGACCACCTCCTGGCCGTGGGGGTGGTAGTTGCCCGAGGTGTCGCCGGCGATCTTGGCGCACTTTCTGTGCTGCGAGCGCGGGCCGAGGTTCAGGTCGTTCATCGCCACGAGAATGCGGCGTTGCGAAGGCTTCAGCCCGTCGCGCACGTCGGGCAGCGCGCGGCTGATGATCACGCTCATCGCGTAGCGCAGATACGCGTCGCGCATATCCTCTTCGATGGCGATGTCGCGGATTCGTTCGCCGGGCTGGCTCATAGGGCGCGCTGTTCTGGTGTATCTGCCGTAAGTATTGTATTACCAGTGGCTTATGTCACCCGAGTCCGTCGGCAGTCACAGCGGGCGCGGGCACTCTCCTCATCGTCCATGAGGAGCTTGGATTATACCATTTCAGGGCCGGCATGAGCAAGCCTATTTTGCCCTCCAAAGGCCCCGTCTTCCCCCTGGAACTTGCTGCGGCAATCGTGTAGACTGCGAGTGTTCCAGGGTCGCGCGAAGGCGATAGGACCGATAGGACCACCTACGCCTCGTTTCTGTGTCCCATCCGTCCTATCGCTCCTGTCGGCCCTGTCTGCCCTATCCGTCCCATCGCCACTCCAGTGGAGGCTGAATCCCATGAGAGTGCCCCTCAGCCTGGCCGTCGCCCTCTGCGCCACCTCCCTTCTCGCCGCCGACTGGCCAACCCTGCGCGGGAACGTGGCGCGCACGGGCTACGTGGACGCCGAGATCAGGCCGCCGTTCCGCCTCGCCTGGGCGCGGCACTTCGTCGGCGAGCGGATCGGCAGCGCTGTCGAGCCCATCATCGCCGACGGCAAGGTCTTCATCGGCACCCACAGCGGCAACCTCTACGCCCTCGACGCCGCCTCCGGCAGGCCCCTCTGGCGCCTCCAGGCCGAGGGCCCGATCCTGCATTCGCCCGCCTACGCAAGTGGCTCGATCATGATTGCCCCGGCAAGGGGGAGCGTCGAATGGCTGGACGCAGACACCGGGAAGCCCCGTGACCGACGCGCCGCGCTCTTCGGCGGCTGGAGCGTCGCGCCGCTGATCGTGGAGGGCAAGACCTACCTCTGGTCACGTGCCGGGCTGTACGCCACCTATGACCCCGCTACGGAACCCAGCGGCCAGAACATGCCTGTGCCTTCCCGCCAGACGGCCGCCTTCGCCGACGGCCGGGTCTTTGTCACGGGGGAGGACATGCGGCTTCGGGCCTTTGATGCCAGGCTGGGCTCGTCGCTCTGGACATCCGACCCCCTCGTCGGCCAGACCGCGCGCAATTACTACCCGGTCATAGCGAAGAAGGGTGGCCGCACGGTGGTCATCGTGCGCACGAATCCCGTCATCCAGATGTCGCGGCTCATCGCCCAGGACCGCCACCTGCTGTGCCAATCCGCCGGCGTGGACGACAGCGACTGGAAGAAGGTTGCAGCCTGGATCAAGACCAAGGAGGCGATGGGCACGCCCGAGCTGTGGGAGAAGGAGCAGGCCGCCATCTGCGACTACCTCGCGAAGCACCGCGAGGCTCAGACCTTCTTCGTCCTCGACGCCGAAACGGGCAAGCTGCTCCCCCCGCCGCCCGTGCTCTGGATCGCGGGCTGCCAGGGCGTGGGCACCCCGCCCGTCGTGCTGCCCGACGGACGCCTGCTGGTCTTCTACCGTAGCGTCTACGGCAACTGGAACGACGGCGTGGCGCCGCTCGTCGCCCTCGGCCTGCTCGACCTCGACAGGAACCGCATCGAGCCGCTCCAGCACATCCACGGCACCAACCCGCCCTGGGGCCTCTTCTGGGGCACGGCCGACGAGAGCCAGAACTTCCTCGTCGCACGCGACACGCTCATCATCATCCACCAGGGCACGCTGAGCGGCTTCGATCTCAAGACGCGCCAGCTCTTCCCCATCTGGGGCAAGCGCGACACTTGGGGCGGCTTCAAGAACCTGCCCTGGGCGCGCAACGAATGGCACGGCCCCGCCCGCAGCGGCGTGGCCATCGTGGGCAACCGCATCTACTGGCAGACCGGCAGCCGCGTGCTCTGCATCGTCTCGGGCGAAAAGGGCGAGCCGGCGAACGACGAAGGGATTGCCGCCGCGAGCGTGCCGCCAGCCGTTGCGCCGCCGCCCGGGCGCCCGGAGAGGCATTTCATACTTGAACAACTACGAAATGCTCTTGCAACCCTATCGGCCAGCTTGGGCACCGCATCGTGGGCACCCCTCTACGTCGAGCCGGGGCTGTCCGGCCGAGAGTTCCCCTTCGACGACAGCGGCGAGACCTTCGAGGCGCTGGCTTGGGCCTTCCCACATCTCGAAGCCAGGGAGAGGCAAACGGCCAAAGCCCTCCTCGCCAAGCAGTGGGAGGAGTTCCCCCCCTTCACCAGGCAGGCCTGGTACCCCCTCGACAAGGGCGAACGACGCGAGCCCTTCTGGGTGCCTCCCGACGTGCTCACGCCCTCCGGCCAGCCGAGGCCGCACCATCCCTTCGGGAACGTCTACGCCGTCTGGCTCTACGCCGAGCGCTGCGGCGAGTGGGACCGCGTGAAGGCCGCCTGGCCGCAGATCAAGGCGTGCTTCGAAGACTTCGCCAGGATGAACTGGAAGCTCGACCCCGAGAGGGGCGACCTCTACGCCAGCCGCTACCTTGCCTCGCTCCTCGCCTTCGCCCGCATCGCGGAGAAAGCGGGCGACGCGGAGGCGGCTAGGCAGGCGAGCGCCCTGGCCGAGAAGACGGGCGAGGCCCTCGTCGCCTGGTGGAAGGCCGTGGCAGGACGCATCACCCCCCGCATCTTCGCCGACATTCGCGAGTGGGACGACTTCATCGGCAAAGGCAACGGCCTGTTCTTCAAGATCATCGCCCACAAGAGCAAGATCGCGCTCTTCCACGACCTCACGCCCGAGGTGGCGGCCCTCGTGAGAGCCAAGGCCCCCGAGGCCGTCGAGAAGGTCTGGACCGCCTTCGAGACCCTCTGCCCCACCTGGTATCTCGTCGGCGAAGAGCGCCAGGTGCACTTCGGCGAGAACTTCGTGGACCCGCCCGACTTCGCGCTCAATGCCTTCAAGGCCTTCGCGTGGCTCCGCGGCGCGAAGCCCGACGAACTGGCCGCCCGCGTGGACGTCCCCCCCTGCAAGGCCGACCTGGCCCACCTGGCCAAACTGGCCATCGCGCTGGAGGCCAAGTGAAGCAGGGGCGACGCCGCAGCGCCGCCCCTGCGCAACCGACCTCGCGTCCAGGCCGTCCTGGTTATCCCTCGCGCCGTCGTTCCCCCTCACCCACGGGGCGCGGCGGCTTGCCTTCGCCTTCGCGGCGGCGTTCGCCCTCCCCCTCCCGCTTCGGGGCGGCGGGCCGCCGGATGATGATCTCCACGGCCACCCCCTCCTCGGTGCATACCGCCGTCACGTTCTGCCCGACCCTCAGGCTGTCCAGCCCGACCTTCTCGCTCCGCGCCCCCTCGCCGTCGCCGCCGCCCTCGATGCGCACCCGGGTGTCGCCGTTCACCTTCAGCGTCCGCGAGCGCACGCCGCGGTCGCCCCGCTGGGTGATCGTGATGGAGTCGCGGGTGACGTTCGTCAGCACGCCCGAGCCGCGCAGGGTCTTGGGCGCGCGGTCGCCTTCGCCGCCCTCGCGCTTCACGCGAGCCTCCCCCTCACGGTCGCCGTCCCCCTCGCCCTTCACGCGGGCTTCCCCCTCACCATCGCCACCCTCACGCTTCACACGGGCCTCGCCTTCGCGGTCGCCTTCGCCGCCCTCGCGCTTCACGCGGACCTCGCCCTCACCATCGCCACCCTCGCGACGGATTCGTGCTTCGCCCTCGCCGCCATCACGCTTCACACGGGCCTCGCCTTCGCCTTCGCGAGCCGCCCTGGCTCGCAGGATGATGACCTCGGTGGCCTTATTGCCGTCCACACAGGTCACGTTGACCCGCTGGCCGACCTTGAGATCGGCCATTGCCCCCTCCGCAAACTTCGGTTTGCGCACCTCGCGTCCGCCCTCGCCGACGACGGTCTCGGTCTCGCCGGTCTCGATGCGGATTCTCGTCTCGGTGCGAATGATGATATTGAGGGTGGCCTCCCCGCGGTCGCCGCGGGTGGTGACCATGATGGAGGCGCCGCCCACAGCGGTGATCTCGCCCGCGACCCGTGCGAGCCTGGGCGCGCCGTCGCGTTCGCCTTCGCCTACGCGCGGCGCGTCGGGAACCCAGGGCGCCTCGCGCTCGCCGTCGCCGGCAAACACCTGGCTGTCGCCGATTCCGAGCACGTAGGCGTGCTCGCCCGTCTGCACCTGCACCGCTCCCGCCATCACCGCCACAGCCAGCGCCACGTGCCTCAGCCTCATCGCATCGTCTCCTGTTCCGTCAGGGGTTGGGGGGAGGAGTCTGACGGAGAACTCGGTCCCCAGCGCGGTGACACTGCCCACGGGGGTTCGCACCTGGAAGCCCCCTGGAGCCTTCTCTACGCGGAAGACGCCGCCGCCCTCGTGCAGGGCGACGAGCTGCCGCAGGCCCTCGGTCGCGCCGTGAAGGGTGGCGCGGGTGTCTGGATCGAGTGTTGCGCGCGAGCCGTCGGAGAGCCGGAGGGCCGCCCGCTCCGCCACCCGGATCGTCGCGCCGCGGGCGATGGTGCGGGTCTCAGCGCCGTCGGCCAGCACGCGCCCGCTCAACACGCGGCACATCGCCCCACGCGGCCAGAGCCATAGGGCGAGGACGCCCACGGCGAGCACCGCCACCGCGGCCAGGGCGGCCCACGCCGTGAGCCACCTGGCCCACGGCGCTGCCCCCGCGCCCGAGGCGGGAGGCACCAGATCGGCCTCGATTCGCTCGACGACCGCTCTGGCCCTGCCATTGCTCGCCGTCTGGCGGAAATGCTGCTCGAGCCAGCCCTCGAGGCGGCCGGCCCAGGCCAGGGCCTCGGCGGCCCGGGGATCGGCCTCGACCCGGCGCGACAGCTCGGCGACCTCGGCTTCCGACGCCGCGCCGTCGAGGTAACGAGCGATCAGCTCGTGGTGGCGGTCGGCCTCAGCCATCAGGCGCCTCCTGCGGCCAAGCGCCGCCGAATGCACTCCTCGAGCGCGGAGCGCAGGCGCGAAAGAGCCTGGTACACGGCGTCCAGCGTGCGGCGGGTCTGCCGGGCGATCTCCGCACACGGGAGGCCCCGCTCGTAGCGGAGGGCGAGGAGCTGGCGCGCCGGCTCGGGCACCTTCTGGAGGCACTCGCGCAGGGCTTCGAGGCGGCTGGACGCATTCCCCTCCTCGGTGCGGTCGAACGCCGCGAGGACTGAGAGGACCGCCGTGTCCGAAAGGGTGACGGGGAACCGGCGGTCCTGGTGGCGCCGCTGGAGGATCTTGTTGGCCGCGATGCCGCGCGCCCAGGCGCCGAACGATCGGCGCACGTCGTAGCGCTCGAACTGCGCCCAGAGCGCGAGGGCGACCTCCTGGAACACGTCCTCGCGCACGTGGCGGTCACGCACCAGCGAGCCCACAAAAGCCCGCACCTCGGTCTCGTGCTGGAGGAGCAGCCGCAGGAATGTCTCACGCTCAGCCATGTTCTTCCCTTTGTTTGTTCTTCACGCGGCTGGGCAGTTCCTGACATGAATCTCACGATGCGGCCCGACGCGGAACATGGTATGATCTCGCAGGGGAGGACGGCAAGCCGATGCAGGGGGAATCCCGTGAGCCTGACGCGCCCATTGTCCAGCGAGCTGGACCCTCGCGACGTGGCGGTGGTGATTCTGGGGGGCGGACGCGGCACGCGGCTGCACCCGCTCACCCGCGACCGGGCCAAGCCGGCCGTGGGCTTCGGCGGCAAGTATCGTCTCATTGACATCGTGCTCACCAACTGCCTGCGCTCGAAGCTCGACAGCATCTTCATCCTCACCCAGTTCAACTCCTACTCGCTCAACCGCCACATCTGGCAGACCTATTCGCGCGCCGCCACCGGCCTCAGCTACATCAACGTCATCGCCGCCGAGCAGACGCCGCAGAACCGCGACTGGTTCCAGGGCACCGCCGACGCCGTGCGCCAGGGCCTCCGTCACATGCTCCGCAACAACCCCCGCTACGTCCTCATCCTCTCCGCCGACCAGATCTACAGCATGGACTACCGCGAATTCCTCGCCTGGCACATCGGCCACCAGGCCGACGTCACCATCGCCGCCCGCTACACCCCGCCCGAGCAGGTGCACGCCCTGGGCGTCGTGCGCGTGAACGAGAGCCTGCGCGTCGTCGGCTTCCACGAAAAGCCGAGGAACCTGGCCGACGTGGAGCACTTCCGCGTGGATGGCCTGCCCGCGCTCAGCCCGCCGCTGGGCGCCCCGTTTCTGTGCTCGATGGGCATCTACCTCTTCAACACCCCCGTGCTCCTCGACGCCCTCGACAACAAGGAGGAGGACTTCGGCCGCACCGTCATCCCCCAGACCGCCCAGAAGCGCTTCATGAGCTGTTTCCCCTTCGACGGCTACTGGGAGGACGTGGGCACCATCGAGGCCTTCTACCAGGCCAACATGGAGTGGCGCGCGGGCCGCGGCATCGCCGCCATGTTCCGCCGCGGCGCCTCCATCATCACCCACGCCCGACAGCTCCCCCCCTCGCGCATCGAGGGCACGCTCATTGACGACTCCCTCGTCGCCGACGGCTGCCACCTGCACGCCCAGCACATCGCCCGTTCCATCATCGGCGTCCGAGCCCGCATCGGCGACGGCACGGTGATCGAGGACTCCATCCTCATGGGCAACGACGACGATGAGGGCGCCGTGCCCTTCGAGATCGGCGCCAACTGCCGCATCCGCCGCGCCATCGTGGACAAGAATGCCGTCATCGGCGACGGCTCGGTCATCGAGAACGCCGCCGCCGTAACCGAGGCCGAGACCGACCTCTACTCGATCCGCTCCGGCATCGTCGTCATCCCCCGTTGCGCCGTGCTGCCCCCCGGCAGCCGCATCTGACGGCTGCCTGGCCCCCTGCCCTACTGAACCCTCGCGGCGTGTCTGCCCCATGCCCTCAGCGGCTGCGCCCTGCGAGCCGCCCCGGTCCGGCATTACCCAACCGCGCAGCCGAGGAAGACCAAGCCGCGCCTCTTGCCACTCCGCGCCTATCGAGGGGCAGTCCAAAGGAGCCGATGGCCGGGGCGAAGCTCACGGCCAGACGGCACTTGCCTTCGAGCGCTTCGTGGGTCAGAATAAAGATAGAGAGACAGCGAGGCTGAGACAGATGGCACACGCAACCGCCGAACCCCGCGTCACAAAGTCAGCGCTGGAGGAACTCTACACGCGCCTCAACCGCCGCGACCTGATCCACCCCGACCCGCTCGAAGTGCTCTACGACTACAGCAGCCCCCTGGACCGCGAGATCGTCGCCCTCGTCGCCGCGTCGCTCTCCTACGGCCGCGTAAAGGCCATTCTGGCGAGCGTTGGCGCCGTCCTCGCGCCCCTGCGCTGCCCGCGGGCCTACCTGGCCGAGTCCACCCCCGAATCGCTTCAGGCGGCGTTCGCAGACTTCAAGCACCGTTTTGCCACGGGCAGGGAACTGGCTGCCCTGCTCCTGGGCGTCAAGCGCCTCGTCGAGCGCCACGGCTCGCTCCAGGCAGCTTTCACAGCGCATCTGGCAGCCGGTCACGCCACCATCGTGCCCGCTCTCACTGGATTCGTGGCTGAGTTGCGCGACGCCGCCGACGGCCTCGACGACCACCTCCTGCCTCGCCCCGAGCGCGGCAGCGCCAGCAAACGCCTGAACCTCTTCCTCCGCTGGATGGTCCGCCGCGACGCGGTGGACCCCGGGGGCTGGGACGCCGTGTCGCCCGCGCAACTCATCGTGCCCCTCGACGTTCACATGCACCGCATCTGTCGCGCCTTGGGCCTCACCCGGCGCGCTTCGGCTGACTTGCGCACCGCCATCGAGATCACCGACGCCTTCAAGGCCTTTGCCCCCGACGACCCGGCGCGGTACGACTTCGCCCTCACCCGCCTCGGCATCCGCCCCGACGCCGACCTCGACGCCTTTCTGGCGGCTTGGGGCGTGAACGCCTCGCCGGAAAGAATTGCATAGTTGTTCAAGTATGCAATTCTCTCCGCTGCTGGCCGGCCAAGGCGCCATTGCTGCGGAACGGCCCGCGCATTAGAATGTACGTAGGGACCGAATGATGAGGCCACTGCAATGCCGGATGAACTGGCCAGTATCCCCACCGAGTTCTGGGCGAACCTGCTCGAAATGGCGCCGTACCTGCTGTTCGGCTTCGCCGTGGCGGGCGTGCTGTCCGTGCTGATCCGCCCCGAGACGGTGGAGCGGCACCTGGGCGGTCGGGGTTTGTGGCCCGTCGTCAAGGCCGCCGCGTTCGGCGTGCCGCTGCCGCTGTGCTCGTGCGGGGTCATCCCCGTGTCGGCCTCGCTGCGCAAGCATGGCGCCAGCCGCGGGGCCACCACCGCCTTCCTGCTCTCGACTCCGCAGACGGGGGTGGACAGTATCCTGGTGACGCTGAGCCTGCTGGGTCCTGTGTTCGCCATCTTCCGGCCGATCGCGGCACTGGCGACGGGCGTGTTCGGCGGAGCCCTCGTGGCCTGGCTCGAGCACGAGCGCGGCGCCCGCATGGACCCCGACTCGTGCCAGGACGCCTGCGGCTCGGGCGAGGAGCGCGGGAACTGGCTCGTCCGCATCCTCTCGTACGGCTTCGTCACGCTGCCGCGCGACATCGGCAAGTCGCTGCTCGTGGGGCTGGCCCTGGCGGGTGTGATCGCCGTCGTGGTGCCGAAGGATTTGGCGACACTGTACGGCTCGGGCTTCGTGGGGATGGTGGTGATGATGGCGCTGGGGATCCCGATCTACGTGTGCGCGACGGCCTCGGTGCCGATCGCCGCGGCCCTCATCGCCAAGGGCGTGTCGCCCGGGGCAGCCCTCGCCTTCCTCATTACGGGGCCGGCGACCAATGCGGCCACCGTCGCCGTCGTGTGGAAGACCATGGGCCGCCGCACAGCGCTCATCTACCTCGCCTCCGTCGCCATCGCCGCCTTAGGCTGCGGCGCGCTGCTGGACCTCATCTATGCCAGCACCGTCACGGCCGCGCACCACCACCACGTGCACGAGTTGCTGCCGCACGGGGCCAAGCTGGCCTCGGCCATCGCGCTGCTGGGCGTGCTGGGCGTCGCACTCCTCTGGCGGCCGAAGAAGGAAGGAACCGAGCCCATGACGGACCAGGCGCCCGAAACCGTCGAGTTGAGCGTGCAGGGGATGACCTGCTCGCACTGCGTGGGGGCCGTGACCCGCGCGCTCCGCGAGTGCCGCGGCGTGGCCGCGGCCGAGGTGGATCTCAAGAGCGGCAGGGCCGTGGTGAAGGGCCAGGGCCTGGACGCCGCGGCGCTGCGCCAGGCCGTGGAGGCCCTGGGCTACACGGTGGCCCAGCCCTGACCGCGCCGCTCACACCTGCTCGGGAATCTCGTAGCCCTTGCGGTACGGCGGCTTGATGAAGCGGTTCGCTGCCTCGTGGTCGAACCTCACGGCCTGGGCGTCGTAGCTGAGCGCCAGGTTGCCCACGCGGTGCGCGATGTTGCCCATGTGCGCCGCCACATTGCTGGCATGGGCGATCGAGATGTCGGCGTTCGGTTTCTTGCGGCTCTTCACGCACTCCAGGAAGTTCGCGTAGTGCGGCTCGTCGCACGGGCGGCCGTACATCTTGTCCACGATCCCGCCGCCCGACTGCTGCACGATCCACCCGCCGCCGTGGCGCCCCACGGTCATGAACAGTTCCGAGCCGTACAGCTCGATGCGCGTCGCGTTCATCGTCCAGTAGGGGAACAGGTCGTTCCGCCGAATCGTCGCGCTCGTCTTCTCCATGTAGCGCGGGTAGCCGGTCAGCTCGAAGGTCATCACGAACCGGCCGTAGTCCCAGCTCACCATCTGCACGTCGGGCACCTCGGAGTCGTCGCCGCGGTGGGCGTAGCGCCCGCCCAGCGCGCGCACGCTCTTCGGCGGCTCGGGATCCCCCATCAGCATCAGGGCCAGGTCGAGCTGGTGGATACCATCGTCCGTCATGTCGCCGCCGCAGAAGTCCCAGAACTGGTGCCACCCGCCGTTGAAGATGTGCTGGTGGTAGGGCCGCTCGGGCGCGGGGCCGAGCCAGGCGTCCCAGTTGAACCCCTCGGGCGCCTTGCCAGGCTCGCCGAGCTTGAACGGCCCGCCCGACTTCATGTTGAGCACGCGCACGAGGGCGATCTTGCCGAGCTTGCCGCTCTGGACGTACTCGCGTGCGGCGAGGGTGTACGGGCCGCTGCGGTTCTGGGTGCCGACCTGGAGGATACGGTGGTACTTGGCCGCCGCGGCCGCCATCTGGCCGCTCTCCCAGATGTTGTGCGAGTGGGGCTTCTCGACGTAGACGTCCTTGCCCGCCTGGCAGGCGAGAATGCTCGCTGGCGCGTGCCAGCGGTCGGGCGTGGCCACCACCACGGCGTCTACGTCCTTCGAATCGAGCATCTCGCGCATCACCCTGGTGAACTTGGGCTCGGCCTTCTGCACCTGGGTGAGGAAGTTCCAGCCTTCCTTGAGGCGCCCCTCGTGCAGGTCGCACAGGGTGGTGAGCATGGCGCCGGCCTCCACAAGGCCGTAGGCCACGTAGCGCCCGCGCCCGCCGCAGCCCAGCAGCGCGAAGTTCACCCGCTCGTTCGCGCCCAGCACGCGCCCGCCCGTGGCGGCCACAAAGGCGCCCGCGCCCGCCGCGAGGCCGGACCGCTGGAGAAACGACCGCCGGTTCATCGCCTTCATCGCGTCGCCTCCGTCCGAAAGGGGGATCGAGTCTGCTCACCCCGAAGCCTAGCACGACGTGGAGGGCAAGTCAACCTGCCGATTCGAGGCGCGGGGGCGCGGGCGACGCCCTTTGACAGCGCCCGCGCCCGCGCGGTAGAATCCCCCGCATCCTGTGGGTTCTCCAGCCGCTGCCTCACTTCGGAGCGTCGAGACATGCGCAAAGGCAAGGTGGGATTCGCCATCGTCGGCTGCGGGGTCATCGGGCCGTGGCACGCCAAGGCCATTCAACTCGCCCCCAAGTGCGAGCTGATCGCCTTGTGCGACATCGAGATCGGCAAGGCCCGGGCCCTGGCCGCCGAATACGGCAACGTGCCCTGTTACGCCGACCATCGCACGATGCTGAAGCGGGAGCCCGACATTGATTGCGTGTGCGCCTGCGTGCCCAGCGGCCTGCACTGGCGCATCGCCGTGGACGCCGCGAAGGCGGGCCGCCACGTGCTGAGCGAGAAGCCGCTCGACATCACGCTGGCCCACATGGACCGCATGATCGAGGCGTGCGCGAAGGCGCGGGTGAAGCTCGGCTGCATCTTCCAGCGCCGCACCACTGCCATGACGCAGGTTGCCCGCAAGATCGTCCAGCAGGGCAAGCTGGGCAAGCTGGTGCTGGCCGACTGCTACATGAAATACTACCGCTCGCCCGCCTACTACAAGAGCGCCGGCTGGCGCGGCACGTGGGAACTCGACGGCGGCGGCGCGCTCATGAACCAGGGCGTCCACGGCATTGACCAACTCCTCTACGTGGCGGGCGAGGTCGAGTCCGTCACCGCCCACGCAGCGCCGCTCGTGCGCGACATCCCGGTCGAGGACACCGCGGTCGCCATTCTGAGGTTCCGGAGCGGCGCCTTCGGCGTCCTCGAGGGCACCACGTCGGTCACGCCCGGCATGTCCACCCGCACCGAGCTTCACGGCGAGAACGGCACGCTGATCTTCAACGATAGCGGGCTGGTGAAGTACGCCCTCGCCAAGGAGAAGGCAGGCGTCGCCCAGGACGTGCCGCTCCAGATCAAAGAGCCGGCCCCCACCAAGTCGGCCGCCTCGGACCCCAAGGCCCTGAGCGTCATGGGCCACATGATCCAGGTTCAGGACATGGCCAACGCGATCCTCAAGGACCGCGAGCCCATGGTCCCCGGCCCCGAGGCCCGCAAGGCAGTCGAGTTGATCCTGGCCATCTACAAGTCGTCGCGGACTGGGAAGACCGTCACACTGCCGCTGGGGTGATCGTGCCCTCACCGCCTTACACGGCCGGAGGCGGCGCCGGCGAGGAGGGCGGCGACCTCGTCGCGGGTGACGAGGTTGAAGTCGCCCTGGATCGAGTGCTTGAGGCAACTGGCCGCGACGGCGAAGCGAATGGCCATCGCAGGCTGGGCGTACTCCTTCGAGTTCAGCGCGTAGAGCAGCCCAGCGGCGAACGAATCGCCCCCGCCCACGCGGTCCACGATGTCGCGGATCTCGTAGGGCTGGTAGCCGCCGCCGGCGTCCAGCGGCGCGAAGAAGGCGCGGTTGGCCTCGACGTCGAAGAGCATGCCGCCCCAGTTATTGTGGTCGGCCGACAGGCTCTCTCGAAGCGTGATCGCGACGCGCGAGACGTTGGGGAACTCGTCCACGATGGTGCGCGCCACGGCCTCGTAGGCCCGCGCATTGATCCGCCCCTGCTCCACCGACGTGCCCTTGGCGTGGATGCCCAACACATCCGCCGCGTCCTCCTCGTTGGCCACCACGAGGTCCACACAGGGCAGGATGGTGGACATGCACTCGTTGGCCAACTGGTTGGGCGTGGCGCCCGCGCGCCAGCGCCAGAGCTTCTTGCGGAAGTTGAGGTCGCACGACACGCTCGCGCCGCGCTCCTTGGCCAGTTGCACCAGGCGCAGCGTGGCCAGGTAGGCATTCTCGCTCAGGGCGGGCGTGATGCCGGTGATGTGGACCCACGTGACGCCGTCGAGGGCGGCAGGGAAGTCGTACTCGTCGGGCGCGGCCAGGGCGATGGCGCTGCCGTCGCGGTCATAGAGGACCACCGAGCTGCGCTGGTTGGCGCCCGTTTCGAGGAAATAGATGCCCAAACGCCCCGCATCGCGCCACAGGATCGAACCCGTGTCAACCCCCAGGCCCCGCAGCACGGCCACGAGGCTCTCGGCAATGGCGTGCTTCGGCAGCGCCGTGACGTAGCGCACCCCCGCCCCGAAGAGCGCAAGCGACGCGCACACGTTGGCCTCGCCGCCAGCGAACGTGATGTCTACCTTGCCCGGCATCGCCTGCCGCAAGCGCAGCCGCCCCTCGGGCGCGACGCGCATCATGATTTCGCCGAAGGCGAGGAACATGGCATCCCTCTGTCAAAGCGGTGTGAAACCGCAAACGAAGGGGATGATTGGAGGGTTGGATGAATGGTTGAGTGGATGATGTCTGACACCCATCCACCCATCCATTCATCCACCCATCTCTGGTGCCCGCTTCTTACGCATCACGGGCTCTTCTTCACGCGGCACGCGGGACGCGGCATGCATCACGCCTTCCCCAGCACCTTGGCTCGAACGCGCTCGAGCAGCTTGCGCGCCTTCACGATGTCCTTGCGTTGCTGGTCGCCGGTGATCTCGCGCTCGATGGTGAGCGGGCCGCGATAGCCCAGGTCGGCCAGGGTCTGCACAAAGCGCGGAATGTTCACCTTGCCCTTGCCCAGCGGCACCTCGGTGCCCAGTTTGTCCTTCTCGGTCGGCCAAGTGCCGTCCTTGCAGTGCACGCCGGCCACGTACTTGCCCACGAGCTTGAGCGCCGGGATCGGCTCACCCGAGCCGTACAGGATCATGTTCGCGGGGTCGAAGTTGACCTTCACGTTGCTCCGCTTCAGATCCTGGATGAACCGCAGGAGGCACTCGCCCGTCTCCTGGCCGGTCTCGAGGCACAGGTTCTGGCCGTTCTTCTTGAGGTAGTCGGCGAAGCTCCCGACGGCGCGCACGATCTCCTTGTACTCGCGGGTGGTGTGGTCTTCGGGCACGAAGCCCACGTGGGCGGCGACGTTCTTGACGCCGAGGACTTTGGCGAAGTCGGCGATCTGGCGGGCCTTCTTCAGGCGGGCGGCGCGGGTGGCCTTGGGCACAAAGCCCACGGTCTGCTGCACGGTGGGGATGTCGTCGTAGCGCTCGCCGTCGAAGCCGCAGAAGACCGTCGTGATCGTGATGCCCGCTTTCTTGATCATCTTCTTGAGTTCGGCGGCCTTGGCGGGCTTGAGCCAGGCATCGGGCGGCCGGCCCATCTGCGCGCAGCGCACGCCCACATCCAGCACCTTCTGGAGGCTCTCCTCGGGCGACTCGCCCACGCCCAGCATCACGCCGATCGCCATTGGTTCCAGAGCCATCGCCGACCTCCTCAGAGGGTTGCAGGGACCGCCACGTGCCGTCAGTGTAGCCAGAGCCGGCGGCGGAGTCAAGGCGCGGCTCAATTGAGGAAGGGTGCGGGCCGGAATCGTAGGTGGTTTCTGATGGGAGAGTCCCCCGAGCAGGGGAAGGCCCGCGGCAGCGGTAGCCGCGAGCGTCCCGCTTGCGGCTCTCTTCATCCGTTCGACAAGCGGGACGCTTGTCGCTACGAGAATCCGCCGCAGAAGCTACCTGCGGAAATGGCCCACACCCCTCAATTGACTCGCGTGGACTCGCACAGTACAATGCCGCCCGCGTCGTGTGTGGGGCTGCGGTCTGGCCAAGCGAGGCGATCGGTGAACGAGCCGTTCAAGAGCTACGAAGAGGCGATGCAGTACCTCTTCCACTTCACCGATTACGAGCGGATGGCCAAGCCGCGCGACGCGGCCACCTCGGTGTTCGGCCTCGCGCGGATGAACCAGCTTCTCGCCTTCCTCGACAATCCGCACGAGCGGCTGCGGGTCATCCACATCGCGGGCACGAAGGGCAAGGGCTCGACGGCCACGATGACGGCGAGCATCCTCCAGCGGGCCGGCGCCCGCGTGGGACTCTACACCTCGCCCCACGTCGAGTGCATCCGCGAGCGCATCATGGTGAACGGCGCCTGGATCGCCGAGGAGCGGGTGACGGCGCACCTGAACCGCTTCTACCCCTATCTCCAGGACAGCCTGAAGACCAGCGAGAAGTACACGCCGACGTTCTTCGAAATCTTCACGGCGATGGCCTTCGCCGACTTTCTGGCCGAGGGGGTGGATTTTGCGGTGCTGGAGGTGGGCCTGGGCGGACGGCTCGACGCGACGAACGTCGCCTCGCCCGTCGTATGCGGCATCACCCGCATCGGCTACGACCACACCGACAAGTTGGGCGACACGCTCACCCTCATCGCGTCGGAGAAGGCCGGTATCCTTAAGCCGGGCGTCCCCGCCGTAATCGCGCCCCAGGAGCCCGAGGCCCTGGCCGCCATCCGCCAGCGGGCGCGCCACCTGGACGCGCCCCTGCGTCTCGTGGGCCAGGAGATCGCCCTCGCCGACGGGGGCAAGACCTTCCACGTTTCGACGCCGAACCGCCGTTACCCCGAGCTCGCGGTGCCGCTGGCGGGCGAACACCAGCGGGTGAACGCGGCCACAGCCATCGGCCTGGCCGAGGAGGCCGCCGAGGCGAGCCCCTGGCGCCTGTCGCCTGACGTCGCGCGCCAGGGCCTCGCCGCCACGCGCATCCGGGCGCGCATCGAGACCATCGCCCAGCGGCCCACCGTGGTGATTGACGGCGCGCACAACGTGGACTCTGCTCGCACGCTCATGGCCACGCTGGCGAGCGACTTCGCGTTCGACCGCCTGATCTTCGTGATGGGGATGGCGGCGGACAAGGATATGGACTCGTTCCTGCGCCTGGTGCTCGCGCGGGCCTCGCTGGTGGTATTCACCCGCAGCCAGAACCCCCGCGCGGCCAGCCCGGACGACCTGGTGCGGCGCGCGCGCGCCGTCAGCCAGGTCGAGGCCCTCTCCTGCGACAAGCCGGGCGACGCGCTGGCGCTCGCCCGCGCCCGGGCGCGGCCCGACGACCTCATCTGCGTGACCGGCTCCTTCTACATCGTGGGCGAAGTGCTCGAGGCCCTGCGCGGGCACCCCCTCCCGTGACAACCCTTTACATCTCGTTGCATCAAACCACCACTCCGCAGCCAGAAAACCCTTGCGTTGCCGACCCCACGGGGCTATCATGGCGACACAGTCGCACGTGCACTTTCCCACCCGCGTGTTGGAGGAAAGCTCCAATGCGAATCGCGCTTGCCCTGGCTGCCGTTGCCGGAGCCGTTCTGGCCGACACGGTCTCCATGCCCGACAAGATGGAGCTGAGCGGCAAGAAGATTGAAATCCTCGAAGTTCGCGACAACGAGATCCTCGTCCGCGTAGCCTACGGCGACATCGTGATCCCGCGCACCCGGGTGACCGGGATGAAGGTGGACTTCGCCGAACGCCTCGCCTCCCTCAAGGAGCAAGGCACCGACACGCCGCGCGCCCTCTTCAACCTCGGCCGGGTGTGCGCGCAGGTCGAGATGCCCAAGGAGGCCGCCACGGCCTTCCGCGAGGCATTCGCCCGCAAGGACGTGCCCGACGACCTGCTGCTGCCCCTGGCCGCCGAGCTCGAGCGCTGCGACGACTGGGCCGCCGCGCACCAGTGCTATGCCGCCTACCTCAAGGCTCACCCCAACGACGCCGACGTGGCGGCCAAGGCCCGCGCCGCGGCCAACAAGGCTGCTGCCGCCGTGCCGACTCCCGAGGCGGCCCCGGCCGGCGACGTGAAGATCCAGAGCACCGGCGTCGCCCAGGCCCCCGGCCCGCGGCCTACCGTCGCCCCTGAGACCCCCGTGGCGACCCCTGCCCAGCCCGAGCAGCCCGCCCAGCCTGCCCAGCCCGCGGAGGCCCCCAAAGAGAAAGAGCAGGAAGGCCTCGAGGCCACCCCCGGCTGGGCCACCGAGGCCTGGGGCAGCAGCGTCGAGATCAACGTCGGCCCCCCCCAGGGCACCACCGATAGCATGGTGCGCGTGTTCCTCGCCGGGGCCGAGCAGGACAAGGCCTGCGTGATGCTCGAGCACGACTTCGACCTGACCGACAAGAAGGCCCTCAGCTTCGACGTCTACAACTTCGGCAAAACCAGCATCACCCTTGCCGTGGCCTTCACCACGGCGCCCGGCTGGCGGTTCTACGAGAGCATGCCGGTGTTGGTGAGCCCCACCGGCAACAACCCGAAGCCCGTGACCCTGGACCTCACGAACGACCGCTTCAAGTGCGCCGAGACCCAGTGGCGCCACAAGAGCACCATCCAGAACAAGAAGCGCGTGGTCAAGCTCTTCTTCCTGATCTACACGAAGCAGACCGGCAGTTGGGTGTTCTTCAACAACATCCGCTTCGAGGCAGCCGATCCCGCCCCGGCCGGGGCTCCGGCGGACCCTGCCGCCGCCCCGGCTCCGGACCCAGCGGCGCCGGCGCCGGCACCCGCTCCGGCTCCTGCGCCGGCCCCCGCGCCGGCCCCAGCTCCCGCGGCGCCGGCGCCCGCCCCAAACCCCTGATTTGACATTCCCCGCCGTTTCGGGTTTCGTATTCTCAGCTCCGGCGCTCCTTCCACTGCTGCCGTCGAGGAAACCCAACGCATGGCCATCACCAAAGCCGTCGTACCCGTGGCCGGGCTCGGCACCCGTCTGCTCCCCGCCACCAAGAGCCAGCCCAAAGAGATGCTCCCGGTCGGCCGCAAGCCCGTCGTCCAATACGTGGTCGAGGAGATTCAGGAGGCGGGGCTCACCAGCCTGCTCTTCATCACAGGCCGCAGCAAGACCGCCATCGAGAACCACTTCGACCGCGACGCCGAGCTGCGCCGCGCGCTCTCGAACGGTCGCAAGGCCGACCTCCTCGATGCCCTGGCCTACGAGGAGGCCAACGTCGAGTTCTTCTACACCCGCCAGAGCGAGCAGAAGGGCCTGGGCCACGCCGTGTCGCTCGCCGAGGGTTACGTGCGCGGCGAGCCGTTCGTCATCGCGCTGGGCGACTCGATCATCGAGAGCCGCCAGAGCCCCTCGGTGTTGCGCCGGCTCATAGACGCCTTCGAGACCACCGGCGCGGCGGCCGCCATCGCCTTCGAGGAGGTGGAGCCCGACGACGTGGTCCACTACGGAATCGCCGACCCCGCCGAGACCCTCCCCGGCCACGACGGCGCGGTGTTCCGCGTCCGCGGCCTCATCGAGAAGCCCTCGACTGCCGAGGCCCCCAGCCGCCTTGCCATCGCGGGTCGCTACGTCGTCGCCAGCGCCATCTTCGACGCCCTCCGGCACACGCGACCCGGCAAGGGCGGCGAAATCCAGCTCACCGACGCCCTCCGCATCCTCCTCGACCAGGGGCGCACCGTCATCGGCCTCCGCATGCGGGCGGGGGAGCGACGCCACGACATCGGGAACTTCGAGAGCTACTTCCGCAGCTTCCTCCACTTCGCCCTCCACGACCCCGAGCATGGCCCGGCTCTCCGGCAGGCTGTGGCACGCGAACTGGACGAATGACCATGCACACTAGCGGGCCGAGCGCGCCAGGGGCTTCTGCTTCATCAACGATGTCGCCGTTGCCATCCGAGTGGTTCAGGCCGAGGGCCTGGCCCGCCGCGTGGCCGTCGTTGACTGCGACCTCCACCAGGGGAACGGCACAGCCGCCATCTTCCGCCGCGACCCCGATGTCTTCACCTTCTCAATCCACCAGGAAGAGCTTTACCCCATCCCCAAACAGCAAAGCAGTCTCGACGTTGGCCTCGACGAGGCCGCGGGCGACGAAGCCTATCTTGCTGCGATGGAGAGGCAGGTCCCCCGCATCCTCGACACCCATCGCCCCGAGCTGGTGCTGTATCTTGCGGGCGCCGACCCATTCGAGGAAGACCAGCTCGGCAACCTGGGCCTCACCAAAGCAGGGCTGAGGCGCCGCGACGAACTGGTGCTGGGCGCCGCCCGCGAGCGCGACATTCCCATCGCCCTCGTCCTCGCCGGCGGCTACGCACGCCGCACCGAGGATGTCGTGGACATTCACCTCAACACGTGCCGGGTGATGCGCGAGTTGTGGGGGTAGAGCGGAACTACTTGAGCTTCACGTCCTCATAGTCCAGGTCGCCCCGCATCGCCCGAATGCGGCTGGGGGCCATGCGGATGACAACGTACCCGGGCGAGGCGGGGTCCGGAATGTGGTTCTTGAGGAACGGCACGGCATCGTAGAGCTTCCGCTTGTCAACGTTGTCCGTGCTCACCTTGCAGGGGCCTGCGATGCGGATGTGTTCGCCGCTCGGCCTGGCGAAGCAGTATTCCGCGTGGGGCACGTTGCGGAGCTGGGCGATCTTGTCGGACTCCGCCCCTGCGGCGCACCAAAGCTCCCCGCCCATCCACGCCCGGCCGCCCATCGGCCGGCAGCCGACCGTTTGCCCGTCGCTCGTCGCGAGGCAGCCCCACCTGACCTCCTTCATGAACCCCTTGGCCTCTTCGAGGGTCATATCGCGCCTCCTTGTCTTGCAGTCGTTCTTTACTTGGACTTCCGCATGTGGGATCGGAGCGCGGGCCAGACAAGTAAGGTAGCTGGAATCAGAATCAGGACGGGAATGGCCTTACACGGAACCGTCCAAGGGCTCCACCCCACAATGTAGACGAGGTAGGCCAGCAGGAGTGCCCCAAGCTGGCATGACCCGAGACGCGAGACAGGATTGACAACAACCCCGTGCAAACGCGCCTCCCTATCCTCCTGTCTGGTCAGCCAGTCCTCCACGCGGAATACAACGGGAAAGAGCGTTGCCAAGCACAGCCAGAAGAGGACGTTACGAAGGACATCCAGGCTGCTCTCCATGGTCAGGAATCGCTCGATCGGCACACCGCCCTTGACCCCACAGGGCAGAGCCACGACAATGAGGAACGCCCCCCACAGGAGGATCGCGGCGAGAACGAAGCGACGAGGGGTAGCTATGCGCGAACCCGGCAGAGCCATACGCGAGAAGAGCGTCCGCATCGGACCGACAGCAACGCTTCGGGTATCGGTCCTTATCTCTTGGGCCGGGAGCGCCGCGAGCGCCGCCGAGGCATAGGGGAACACCACGCAGGCCACTGCCCATCCCCATTGCGACCGACGGCGACGCTCTGCAAGCCGGAACGCAACGACTGGAGCAGACAGGTGAAGCCCAAGCAGCGGCCAAGTCCACAGGCGGTAACCCAGGAGTAGGCCAGGCTCTTGTACCAAGTTTTCGGCCAGGCGGCTCAGCGCACGAGGCCACAAGCTGGCGATCAGCCACGCCTTGTCCGCGGCCGACAGGTTGGGGAGCGCGCTCACCTCAGACCACGCGAACGCGGTAGCCACAAGCAACACTAATCCGGCAACGACGGCGAAGGCTCGCAAGGGCGTCAATTCACTTCTCCACGGGCAAGAGCATACTTCTTCAAGGCGCCGCAACGCCGCGGGGGTCACTCCAGCCAGGCGGCGATTGCCTTGTCGCCGAGGGTGTCCTTCTCGATGCGGACCGACTTGGCGGACCCCGCGGCGGTGTAGGCGGCGCGGAAGGGGGCCGTATCAAGGTCGGCCGACACGTCGTGGAGGAGTAGTGGCCTCGGGGCTGCGAGGGCGACGGCGGTGGCGAAGCCGCCAGCCTTCAGGAGGCATGGGGTGAAGAGGTCGGCCTGCCAGCGGACGTGTTCGTCGTTGCCCACCTGCGCGAGGTCGGCCACGACCCGCGTGCCCTCGGGGGTGAACGGGGCGGCGAAGAGGCACCAGGCGCCCGCCTGGCCGAGGCCGACCAGGGCCACCTCCTTCACGTCCTTGCGTCCCTTCAGCCAGGCGAGGGACGTGAGGATGTCCTGCACCCGCTCGACGAGGTCTGTGCGGTTGTAGGCGGAGAAGAAGCGCTTGCCCTTCATCGCCTCGTCGCGGACGGCTCGGAGCTTGGCCGATTCGCCCGTGAGGTAGGCGTCAATCGCGAGAACCGCGTGTCCGGCGTCCAGGAGCGCGGCAAGCATGCCCACGGGTTCGCCGCCCATCGGGTTGAGGAGCGCGTTGGCACCGTCGGGATGGACGAGGACGACGGCGGGCGCGCCGGGCCTGGGCTTCGGCGGGCGGTGGAGCCAGGCGGCGACCCCGTCGCCCTTGCCCTTGCGGCCGAGGGTGAGGGGCAGCACGCGAGCGTCGTCGGGGATATTGTCGGCCAGCTTCTCGCCCATCACCTCGCCGCCCTTCGGCAACTCGGCGAGGATGGCGTGGCGGTAGGTCACGCCCAGCGTCTCTTCGAAGCGCTTGCGGTCCTCGGGCTTCTTGGGCAGGAGTTCGTCGCGCTGGCGGCGGGCCTCGGCGATCACGTGGGCCTCGAGGGTGTCGCGCTTCTTGGCCTCCGGGGGCAGCTCGCGGCCCTGCCACACGAGCAGGTCTTCCTTCTTCTCGACCTGGAAGGGCGGCTCGGTGAAGGGCGTGGGGTCCTCGATGCCCATGAGCCACTTTCGGAAGAAGTTGTAGACGGCCTCGCGGTGGCCCTTTGGGTAGCCGTGGGGGCCTTGGAGATGCACGTTAGTCACGCGGTCGGCGGCGCCATATAGCTCGAAGATGCTTCGGACAGCGGGGTACTCCACCTTGGGCGTCTCCTTCGTCCAGTCCCCGCTCACCGAGCACATGATGAGGGGCCTTGGGGCCATGAGGGCGCCGATCTCCATGTTGTTCGTCTCGATGCGGAGCAGCGGGGCGTTCTCGCATTCGCAGCCGCCCTGCATGGTGCAACTGATCATGTTCACCGGCGCCGCCACCTTCACACGGGGGTCAATGGCCATGATCATGAAGGTCTGCGTGCCGCCCCCTGAGCAGCCGGTGACGGCGATCTTGTCGGGAATCACGTCGGGCAGCGTCTGGAGCCAGTCGAGCACACGCACGGCGTTCCAGACCTGGAGTCCCATGAGGCTGAGGCCCCAGAGCTCGTTGCGGGTGGAGGCGATGGAGTGGCCGATCTGCTTGCCGGAGTCGTTGTAGCCGACCATGTCGTAGGCGAAGACTACGCAGCCCATGCGGGCGAGGGTGATGCAGCGGGCGGGCACGGAGCCCTCGGGTTCGGGTTGGTGGCCGAAGCGCCCCTCGCGCCAGTGGCCGTGGGGGCAGGCGACGGCGGGGAATGGCCCCTTCTTGCCCAGGGGGCGGAACAGGTTGCCGCAGGCATAGAAGCCGGGGCGTGCCTCGATGTAGGCTTTCTCGATGGAGTAGCCGTCGCGCTCGATCTTGCCGAAGACCTCGCCCTTGAGCGGCGTCTTCTCGGGCTCGGGCACGAGGCCGCAGCTCACGCGGAGGTGATCGCGGAGCCACGCGGCGCGCGTCTCCCATGCCTCCTTCGACTCGTACTTCGGCATGACCATGCGCTCGTTCAGGTGCCGCACGTGCGAGGGGCGCTGCTCCGCCATCTTGTGCTCCTCTCCGGCCAGGCCGACCGCCCCCAGAGCCAGCAGGAAGCCGACCACGGTTCTGGCCATTGCGTCTCCTCCTGATCCGCGTGGATTCGCGTAGATTCGCGCGATTCGCGGTCTGCTTCTTCCCCTTACGGCGTGAAATCCACCTCGGCCGGCATGCGGGCGAGGAGGGCCGCCAGCAGGTCGCTCGTCTGGTCGAGGTCCTTCAGCGAGATGACCTCGCAGGGGCTGTGCATGTAGCGGCAGGGGACGCTGACGAGGCCTGCCGCGACGCCGGCGCGGTTGATCTGGATGGCGTTGGCGTCGGTGCCTGTGCCGCCGGGGGTGCCCTCGATCTGGATGGCGATCTTGGCCTTCTTCGCGGCGTCCACGATCATCTCGTAGAGCACGGGGTTGATGTTGGCGCCGCGGCACACGATGGGGCCCTTGTTGCAGGCGAAGTCGCCCGCGCGATTCTTGTCCACGCCCGGCGTGTCGGTGGCGTGGCCCACGTCAATGGCGATGCCGGCTTGGGGGTCGATGCCAAAGGCGCTGGTGCGCGCGCCGCGCAGGCCGATCTCCTCCTGAACGGTGGAGACGCCGTAGACGGCGACGTGGAGCTTCTTGCCCTGGAGCTTGCGGAGGGTTTCGGCGACGACGAAGGCGCCCATGCGGTCGTCGAAGGCGCGGGCGGTGACCAGGTGGTTGCGCAGGTGGGTGAGGCCGGCGTCGAAGGTGATCGGGTCGCCCATGCTCACGGCCTTCTGGGCGTCCTTCTTGTTCTTCGCGCCGATGTCAATCCACAGTTCGTGGAGCTTCACGGGTTTGCCGCGGTCGTCGGGGTCGGTGAGGTGGATGGCCTTGCGGCCGATGACGCCGGCGACGGGGCCTTTCGCGCCGTGAATCGTCACCCGCTGGGCGATGGCCACCACGGGGTCAATGCCGCCGATCTGCGTGACGTAGATGTAGCCCTCGTTGGTGATATGGTTCACCATCAGGCCGATCTCATCCACGTGGCCGGCCAGCATCACGCGCAGGGGCGCAGCGGGGTTGAGCGCGGCGATCACGTTGCCGTGCACGTCGGTGCGCACGGAGTCGGCGAACTGCCCCATGCGCTCGCGCATGAGCTTCTGCCCGGGCTGCTCGTAGCCCGAGGGGCTGGGGGTGGTGACGAGTTTCTCCAGGAAGGCCAGCGCGTCTTTGTCCATTGCATGCTCCCGGGGACGAGGGGGTACTACTATGGCCGCGGGAGCGATTCTAGGCGGGAGGGGGGGCGGTGTCAACAGAGAACCTCCCCCGTGTGGGCCATTTCTCTAGGAGCCTGTCCAAGAATCCCCGTGGGCTGCGTTGCCGGCGTCAGCGGGCT
>DAOOIT010000055.1 GCA_035384565.1 Planctomycetota bacterium
GGTATTGGAACCTTCGGGAGGGAGGTCTCTCAGAAGGAGCAAGCATGTCCACACTTCCCTCAGTCCAGTCAAGTCAGGATCGCCAAACCCCGAAGAGCCTCATTTTTCCTCTTGCGGGCGCCGCCCGCCATGCTTATACTCTGGGCCGACCGGCGATTGCCGCGGACCCGCGAACCCCTTGCCCCGCCGAGAGGAGGTCGGGATGAGCGTTCTGGGCTTGGACATCGGCACCACGGGCACCAAAGCGGTCGTGTTCGCCGAGGATGGGGCGATCCTGTCGTCGGCCTACCAGGAGTATCCCCTTCTCTTCCCGCGCCCGGGTTGGGCCGAGATTGATAGCGCCGCCATCTGGAAGGCTGTGCGCCGTGTGGTCGCGGAGGCCGCCGGCACGAGCCGCGATAAGGTGCAAGCGCTGAGCGTCACGTGCTTTGGGGAGTCATTCATGCCGGTTGCCAAGAATGGCACACCGCTTTACAACACCATCCTCTCCTTCGATGCGCGCGCCGAGGCCCAGGCGCAGCAACTCACCGACAGCCTCGGCCGACGCGAGATTTTCCAGCTCACCGGCATGCCCCAGCACTCCAGCTATACAGTCAACAAGGCCATGTGGCTCAGGGACCATGAGCCCGAGGTGTTCCGCAAGACCTGGAAGTTCATGCTCTGGGAGGACTTCTTCTTCCTCAAGCTGGGGCTCGAACCCAGGATTGACTACTCGCTCATAGGCCGGACGCTGGCGCTGAACGTCCGCACGCGCCGTTGGGCCGACCCCGTGTTGGAGGCCGCGGGGCTCGCCCCCGCGATGTTCGCCACGCCGTGCCTCTCGGGCGAGGTGGTCGGCGAGATCACCCGTAAGGTGGCCCGCTCTCTCGGCCTCCCCACGGGCGCCAAGGTCGTCGCAGGAGCTCACGACCAGCCCGCCTGCGCCCTGGGAGCCGGCGTGCTGGACCCCGGGGTCAGCACCGACACGACGGGAACTGTGGAATGCATGACCATCGCCATGGCCGAGCCAGTGCTGACGGACGCGATGCTGGCGGCCAACCACTGCGTGTACCCGCACTGCGCGCCGGGCCGCTACGTGTCCCTGGCCTTCCTCTACACGGCGGGCAGCATCCTGCGATGGTTCCGAGACCAGTTCGGGGCCGAGGCCCTGGCCGAGGCCAGGAAACGCAAGCGGGACGTGTACGACCTCCTGATATCCAGAGCCCCCGACGGGCCGATCGACCTCTTCCTGCTCCCGCACTTCCAGGGCTCAGGCACGCCATACCTCGACTCCAGTTCGCGCGGGGTCCTGGCGGGTCTCACGCTCAACACCACCCCCGAGGCCATCACACGGGCGATCCTGGACGGTGTGGCCTACGAGATGCGTGTGAACCTCGACTCGGTGCGTTCGGGGGGGCTGAAGGTCCAGAAGTTCAACGCCATCGGCGGCGGCTCGCGTTCCGATCGCTGGTGCCAGGCGAAGGCCGACATCACGGGGCTGCCCGTGGACGCTCTCGACGTCTCGGAGGCCGGATGCCTCGGCGTCGCGATGCTGGCCGGCGTGGCTGCCGGGGTCTGGCCGTCACTCGAGGACGCTGTCCGCCAGCTTGTCCGGGTCCGTAAGTCCTTCACCCCCAAGGCCGAAACCCACAAGCTCTACGACCGGGCCTTCAGGGTCTACAGGCAGCTCTATCGGAGCTGCGCCGACGTCAACCACAGCATCTCGGCCCTTGCGGCGGAGTTGCACGAGTTGCGCCGCAGCAAGTAGGCGAGGCCCAGGTACGTAAGAGGCCCCGCGGCGGCCACAGCGGCCTCCGCGGGGCTTCGTAGCTATGGCCCAGTGCACTGCCGTGGTTACCGCTGGGCGACGTAGTCCACCACCAGCACCTTGTCGAGGATGGGCTTGAGCACCTCCACGAACGCCTTGTGGGCGGGATGCGGCAGATAGGCGTCCCGGGCCTTCTCGGTGTCGAACGTCACCAGGAAGCAGTGGGTGAAGCCATCGCTGAGCTTCTCGGGGCTGATGTCGGTGCCCCACTCGAAGTAGCGGATTCCGCTGATCTTCGCCGGCAACGCGCGGAAGCCCTCCTCCACCGCCTTGATCTGCTGCGGCGTGGCCTCGGCCTTGAACTTGAACAGCACCACGTGCCGCACCTTGCCTCGCGTGGTCTGCGCGTGGATCGGGCACACCCGCGTGAACGGGCAGCAGCCCGCCGTCAGCAGCAGCCCCAGAATCCCGGCGCCCAGCATCCTCTTCATCCGAGGTCTCCTTTCTCCTGTATGGTTGCGATCTCGGCGGCCAACTCGCCCGCCAGCCGGTCGGCGGGAACCTCCCGGATGAGCTTCCCCCGCCGGAACAAGTAGCCAACCCCCTTGCCCCCCGCAATGCCGATGTCGGCATCTTTGGCCTCCCCAGGGCCATTCACGACGCAGCCCATCACGGCCACCCGCAACGAGGCCGGCGCGCCCTGGAGAGCGGCCGCCACTTGCTCCGTGAGCGCCGCAAGGTCAATCTGGCAGCGGCCGCACGTGGGACACGAGATGATTTCGGGGTGACGCCGCTCACGAAGCCCCAGCGAGGCCAGGATATCGTAGGCAACCTCCACCTCTCGGTGCGGAGGGCCGGTGAGCGACACGCGAACCGTGTCCCCAATGCCCTCGTTGAGCAGGATGCCGAGGGCGACCGCCGACTTGATGGTTCCGATGCCCGGCGGCCCGGCGGCCGTGACGCCCAGGTGCAGCGGGTACTCGCACTGGCGGGCCACGGCCCGGTAGGCGTCCACGGTCGTCAACACGTCGGAGGTCTTCAGCGAGAGCACGATGTCGCGAAAACCGAGTTCCTCGAACTGGCGCACATAGGCCATCGTCTGCTCGACCATCAGCGGCACGAGGGCCGACTCGTCCGCCGCCACCTCGAGCCCCTCGCGCGGGCGGATCGAGCCGGAGTTGACGCCGATGCGAATGGCCATGCCACGCGCCTTGGCCGCGAGCACGATCTCGTCCACGTGCTCGCGGTGTCTCAGGTTCCCCGGATTGATGCGGATGGCGGCGGCGCCCGCCTCGATGGCGGCCAGCGCGAGGCGGTGGCTGAAGTGAATGTCGGCCACCAGGGGAATCCTGATCTGGCGGCTGATGGCGCCGATCGCCTCGGCCGCGGCACGGTCGGGCACCGCCACGCGGATGATCTCGCAGCCCAACGCCTCCAACTCGTGAATCTGCGCCACCGTGGCCGCTATATCCGCCGTCGGCGTATTGGTCATGGACTGGACGGCGATCGGGTGGCCGGAGCCGAGCGGAACGGAACCCTTGTGGACGGTGCGGGTGGCGCGGCGTGGGAGCACGGCTCGATGCGTAATGCGTCATCCGCGTTCCGCAGCGCGTCGCGGGCCGCTGTGGCCCCGTGTGCCGCGGATGGCGGGTGACAGACTACGGCTCCTCCTCACTTGGATTTCATGAAGTCGGGGTCCGCCTTGAGCCGGGCGCGGGTCTCCTCGAACATCATCGCCACGGCCGGATGGTCGCTCGGCCAGGCGCGCTTCGTGTAGTCGGGGTCGCTGCGCATCTTCTCCAGCTCGGGCTCGAACTCGCCGAAATAGCTGCCGTAGAGGTGGAAGGAGTCGGAAATGTCCACATACGAACCGACGCCCACGCGCTGGCCCAGCCGCCGCGAAACCTCGGCGGCGATCCGCTGCTGGAGGTCGGTGAGCGCATAGGCGTTCATGAACCAGGCCTTGTAGGCATCGCGGCTGCGCCAGTGGGTGTTCAGGTTCAGCAGAAGTTGGCCGTCGTCGTCGGGGAGCAGCCGGAACCACAGGCGCTGGAGGCACGGGGGGTCAACGGTCTGCGGGTCCGCCGTGGGCATCCACGTGATGGCCTGGATGCGGCGGCTGTGAGTCGCCTCCACGGCCTTTCGGATCACATACTCGATCTGGTTCACGGGCGGCAGATGCTTGGCCCTGGGATTCTCGAGGTCCACCGTGGGCTTGTAGGCGAAGAGCCGCTCGTGGTACGTGTAGGTCCACTTGTCGGGGTCGGACGGGTCCACCCAGTGGTCGTGAATCCCCTCGACGACCTCCTGGCGGTACACCTCGAGTTCGGCAGGCCCGCCTGGGAAGTTCTTGTGAATCCGCGGCTCGGCGAACGGGTGGGTGACCTCGACGATCATCGTGCAGTCGCGGCTCGGGGGGTCCAGGTAGTTGCCCTGCCTGTCGCGACGGTCGTACTCTGTGCGGATGTCCACCCCCTGCTCCCAGAGGGCGACTACGGCGCGCTCCCACGCCTGGGGGAGGTTCCCCGCACTCACGTGGATCACCGGAAGATGGCCACCGTGGGTCCGCGGCACGCTACTCTCCCTTGGCGCTCGATGAGAAACAGGTGTCCCCGGGCTGCGGCGTCGCCCGGTTGCTGAAGGGGATGATCCGCCCCACGGAGCCCTTGGGCGTGGCGAACACGATCTCCAGGATGCACACGGCCTCGCCGCCCCGGCGCACGTTGAGCCGCATCTCGCGCCGGGCGCCGTGCCGCGCGCCCACGTTGGTGGCCACGAGCCCCGTCGAGGGGTCCACACCCAAGACCTTGCCGTGCAGGGACCCGCGCGCCGAGGGCGCCTCCACCCCCTGCCGGTTGGCTTTCCACCAGGCCCGCCAGGCGGCCAGCCCGACGCCTGACGCCGCCGGGCCGCCGGTGAAGGCGGCCAGGGCGTCCGCGGCCTCCGCCCGAGCCGCCGCATCCCCCGATTCCAGCAGCTTATCCAAGGCATCGAGGGTGCCCGTCTCGCCGAGCCGGTACAGCAGCACGGCGGCGGCGGCCCGTACCGCGTCACGGCCGTCCGCGAGGAGCTTCTTCAGCTCGGGCACGGCCGCGGCGCCCGCCTCGAGGATCGGGGGCCAGTCGTCGTAGGTCGCCTCGTGCGACTTCAGCCTGTTCACCACCGATGCCGCGTCGGGAGAGGCGCCGCCCAGGGCACCCACCGCGACGGCGACAATGCAAATGAGCGCAAGAAGGCGCATAGGGGCCTCCGGACGGAAAGCCGTGTGGGGACTCGACTTCCGGCACACCGGGCGCGATTGTAGCGGCCCGCTGGGCGCGCGTCAAGGGCGACCCTGCTCAGAAAATCGTCTGCTTGACTGCCGAGGAGATGAGCTTGAGGGCCACCGTGGTCACGCCGATCAACCCCACCCCGCAGACGTAGCCCGCCACGAGAATGGGCGCGTAGGCGCGCCACTTGAGATCCCCGAACCGCTTCGCGAAGTAGTGGCGCCCGAGCATGGCCCCGAGGAATTGCGGGAACGCCATGAACGCGTTCTGCCCGATGCCCGTGAGCATGCCGTAGAAAACGAGGGTCGGCACACCGAACAGGCTGAACACGGCGAACACGGCAGAGCCCACGGCGAATCCGACCCCGATGTACTCGACGTGCAGGATCTTCTGGAGGTTCGCCAACCCCTCGCCCCCGGGCAGCGTGGTGCGCATCCACATGCAACTGATCGTGGCGTTCAACGGCCACATCTTCTGCACGAACGGGTACGTGGACGACGGGATGACGTCGAGCTTCCAGATCCACGACCAGTAGATGAAGCTGCACACCCACAACACCACGAACGTCAACATCAGCGAGTAGACCACGCTGCCGAACTTCGTGCGGGTGAGCTCGAGCTGCTTGAACATGCCGGCGGCCTCGCCGTAGTCCTGGATCGGCATCGGGGCGAACCAGATGGGGACGCCGAGGGCTTTGCCCGTGAGGAGTTGGGCGCCGTAGAACGATGCCTCGCGAAGATACGGGAACGACACGCTGCCGCTGCCGCCCGTGATGCCCACCATCCGCGCGTTGATGTACGACTGCATCGGCGAGAGCACGAAGCCGAAGATCGCGGGAATCCACCAGGGGAAGTCGGGGACCAGCGCCTTGCACAGCCCGACGAAGACCACCTGGGTGGTCGCCCAGATCGCCAGCGGCTTCCACAGCCGGATATCGCCCCGGCCCTCGGGAAGGGCGGCCTCCAGCGTCTCGCCCTTCGCCTGGCGCGCCGCGCGCTCGCGCCGGCGCCGCAAGACGGCGCGGATGGTCGCCCCCACCCCCACATAGAAGATCACCAGCGCAGTGCCGATCGAGAAGCTGATCCAGAAGTCGAACGAGTTGCTGATCTGCGTGGGCACGTACGACATTCCCTCGTTCCAGTTGAAGAGAATGCCGTACTTGTAGAGCAGCGGGGTGCCGATGAACGTCATCGCAATCGCGCTGATGAACGCCCCCACCACCAGCCAGAACGGCAGCACGAACCCCACCACCACCGCCAGCAGGTCCATGCTCATGGCTACCGGGGTGGCCGGCAGAATGCTCCCTGTGTAGGGCGTGAGGTCCAGCCACGGGATCGGGATGATCTCCACCCTGCGGGTGAAGAACATGCTGGAGAGGATTGGGACGCCGACGTAAACGAGGCCGAACAGCACCCCCACGATGGTGCCAATCGAGAAGACGCGCCAGCGCCACCCCTCGCGCTTCGAGGAGGTCTCGGCCAGCGCGGTGGCGCCGCCCGCCTGCACAGGCGCGAGCGGGAAGGGCAGCCGCTCCATGTCGCTCGTCAGGCGGAACAGCACGTAGCCGAGGCAGAGGCGGTTGACGTTGTAGATGAGATACGTCAGCAGGGCGAGAAGCAGCGGCACGACCCAGGCCCGGTGGACGAACGTTCGCTCGAGGAGCGCGGAACTCTCGCGGGCCGGCACCGCCCACGAAGGGAACTGCTCGTGGATGCCGTCGGACATCGGGCATTGGACGAGGTACTGGTTCCAGATGAGGCCCTGGAGGGGCCCCATCACCGCCAGGCCGGCGGCGATCCAGTACATGATGATGATTTCCTGCGTGCGCAGCTTCACAAAGCTGCGCTTGGCGATTTCGATGAACAAGATGATCGTCACCCACTCGGCCGCGCCGCCGTACGTCTGCCCCATGAAGAGGCCCAGATAGATCGCCCCGGGCATCATCACGAAGCCCACGAACAGCGCGGCCACCACCACGTTCCAACTGAACCCCCACTGGTAGGGAGTCCCCTCGGGAACGATCTCGTACTTCACCTGTCCCAGAGTGTCCTCAGGCAATGCCATTGCCCCTAAGCTGCGTCTGCCCTCAAGCCACTTCCGCGCTGGTGAGGCGCGCGCGATCAAGCCCCAACGCCACCGCCCCCCGCGGCAGGCGCCTCCGCCCCTTCGAGGAGGAGACGCCCCTCCTCCGCGTACTCGGCCTTGGTGCCGCTCGGCACGGTGCGCCAGACGAGGAACTGCTTGCGCAGGACGTTCAGGAAGCCACGGTTCATCCGCTGCCACGACAGCGTGTCGCCGCTCACGCGTCGGATGATGACCGCGATGCGGTAGATGTTGAACTCGCCGGTCGGGATGGCCTCGAAGCGGACGTCCTGGCTGATTCCCAGGTCGTACGGGGCCAGCCAGCAGCGGGCGCTGATCACGTAATCGGCCTCGGAGCCGGGCGCCCCCTTGGTGAGTTGCACGTCCTCAGTGTAGAAGGCGCCGATGGACGTTTCGCCGTACGATTGCAGGAAGCGCGCGAGATAGGAGTACATGCCGAGGATCTCGGCGCCGCCCACGGTGAACGGGAAGTCGAACTGCCACAGGTCGCCCTCCGGCGGCGGGAACTGCCAGCGCCGCGTCACATCGGGCACCGCCATGTCCGAAGCCTTCTTGGCCGGGTAGAGCGCGGACAGGAACACGGTGGCCATCACGACGACACTCGAGTAGATGGCGGAAAGCGACGAGTAGTTCAGCGTGAGCGCGCCCAGCAGGTCCAGGTGGAAGATCACGCTGGCAACCGACTGGCCGATCAGGTAGCCTGCCACGGCACCCACGGTGGCGAAGACGGCGGCCTCTGCCAGGAACAGGGCGGCTACGTGCGTGGGCGCCAGCCCGACCGAGCTGTAGATGTAAATCTCGCGGAATCGCTCGTAGACGGCGCCCGTCATCGTGTTCAGGACGATGAGGGCTGCGATGAGGATCGGCACGAAAAGGTTGCCGACGCCCGAGAAGGAGGTGGTCTGGATCGAGCTCCACACCTTGACGCGCGCGTCCTCGCCCGTGCCTTGCGTGATGAAGAGATTCAGGGCCACCCGCTGCATGAAGCGGCGGATGTCCTGGCTGAACTCCTTGAAGGGCTTCGTAGGCACCACGCGGACGACCCTGACGCCGCCCTCGACCTCGGTTCGCTCCTGGTACGTCGAGAGAGCGATCGAGTTCAGCGTGCCGCCGATGTCCCGCGCCAGATCGTAGGGGATCAGGAGGCTATTCGATGCCTCGATATGAGTGAACGCCTGGATGGGCGCCTTCGCAGCCTCGTCGGGGTTCTCCTCGACCTGCATCCTGGCGCCCTCCTGCTGGGTGTCCACCGGCGTCAGCTTCTCATCATCGAGGTCCCGGTACTTATTAAAGGCCTCGGAGTCCAGCAAGCCGATCACGGTGAATTCCTGGCCGAGCATGGCGATCCGGGGCTTGTCTGCATCGGCCTTGCCTTCGAGGGCCGTCGCCTGGATGCCCACGCGGCCCGCCACGTCGTCGGGCAGGATGCATACGTACCGGTCGCCGGGGCGGAACCAGCGGCCGCCGGGCCTGAGGAACGTTTGCGGCCCGCCCTTGGGGTTGATGAGGGCTTCTTGCGGCGTGAGGCCGACGATTCCGTTGACGTTGCTGCGTCCCCCGGCCGCCGCGAACTCGAAGAACTCCTTCTCGCCGCGGGTCTTCGACAGAAGCCAGGCACGCGGAGCAATGGTCGCCATGCCGCCGAATTCGCTTCGCAGATGGTCGAGGACGACGGCCTGCTGCCCGCGCCAATTGCGGTCGCGAACCAACACCCCTTCGTAGCTCGGCGTGTTGGAACGCGACAGCTCGAACACCTGGAGCGACGTCTGGATGGAGGTGAAGGACAACACCGTGAACGTGAGCAGGGTGAGGGTGACCGCAGTGAGCGTGGTCCGCACGCGCCGCTTGCGGAGGTTCGAGATGCCCAGCATCACCGCGGCGTACGTGGCCGACAGGCGCCCGACGTCGGCCTCCTGAATCCCTGTGGCCGCCTGCTTCATCTTGCGGATCTGCTCGTTGAACTTGCCGACCACGATGAAGAGGACGATCACGCCCATGGACAGGATGACGAAGGCGAGGAGGATGATGTAGGGGCTGGTGGAGAGCTTGAAGGCCGGGTGCACGTAGCGCAGGATCGCGAACACGGCCAGGAAGATGACAGCGAACCCGATGATCCGCTTGCGGACGTCGGCCGCGCCGATGAGCAGGCGTTCCATGAAGAAGGCGAATGGGATCAAGAGGATGAAGTAGAAGACCACGCCCTTCACCGTATCGTCGGCCTGGCTCGCCACCTCGGGATACGCTTTGGCCTCGTAGCCCCAGGCTCTCCGCGATTGCGAGATGAACTCCTCGTAGTCACGCCTCGCCAAGGCGCCCTGCGCCGCCACGAGCGCCTCCCGCGCACGGTCGTGGAGGCCCGGCTCCAGCCGCCCGCGGGCCAGGCGGCCTTTGGTGGGAAAGTTCGCGAGCATGGGATTGCTGATGCCGTAGCGCTCCAGGTCGCGCAGTCGGTACTCATTGAGCGCCCACATGTCCCATGCCACGCGGTAGGTCGGGTGCAACAGCACGCCACCGTCCACAGGGTAGCCAGTGCCCCGCGCCTCCTTCAGGGTGATGCCCAGGTCCTCCTGCGGGTCTGTCGGGGGCGTGGTCACGAGCCCCTTGCCTGGGCGCTCGAGTTCGGCGTTCGTCAGCAGCAGCTTGATGCCGTAGAGCCCAGTGCCCATGTGGACCTTGAGCCGCTGGTCCTCGCCGGTGAGCGTGTCGTGCTTGCCGAACACAACGGCTGCGCTGGTGGTCATTCCCTCCTGGCGGCTCTGGTTGGCGATGTAGCGGGCGCCCCATTGCTGCGGCACTGAATTGTCCGTGCCAAGGACCCCGAGCATGTCCAGCACGGTGAGGTAGCGCGAGTCGACGATCTCGAGCAGGGTCAAGGGCTTGCAGCGGAAGAGCACACACTGGGACCCGCCGCCGAACTTGACGTCGTTCGGATAGGTCTCCTTGCCCTGCGGTCCTTCGTCCTGCGCGTAGATGATCGAACCGTCGGCAGCCATCTTGTAGGCGAGCAGTTCCATGCCGCCCCAACGCCAGAACTGGATGAAGGGGAAAAGGAACTGCCCCTCAAACTGGCCGAAAGCGACGTTGATGTCTCTGACCTCGTAGTCGCCCTTGGAGCCGTGCAGGGTGAGGGAGCGGATGACTCGCAGGTCATCGGGCACATCCGGAGCATCGTCGGGCAGGGCCACCTCCCGTACGGCGCCGCCGCGGAACAGGCGTTCCACCCAACCCGGGGGGTCGAGGTCCACGTCCAGTTCAAAGCGGCGCGGGGGCACGAGGATCGGACCGCGGTAGTGCGCGTTGCCCACGCGGATATGGGCGTGGCCCGGCTTGACAGGGTCACGCGGATCGCCCTCGGATGCCGGCACCAGGGTCCCGGAGCGTTTGCCGATCTCCTCGGGGGCGGGCTGCCAGGACCCCTTGAGCGCCTCGCCAGAGGGGGTCGGAAGCTCGGCGGCCGGCTTCCCCTCCGGCGGCGGGCCGAGCTCGAAGCGCTCGGCCACCTGGATCGTCGCCGTCGCCCGGCCGCCCGTGCCGGCGGGCTGGAGCCTGCGCGTGGTGAGCCATCTGCGGCTCTGAATGACCGCCTCGGCGCTTTGGAGCTCGCCGATCCGGTCGGACCAGATGTTCAGGGTCACGCGGCGTGAGTTCAGCGTCACTGGGTCAATGTAGTATCCCTGGGTGTGATCGCCGCCGCTCGGGTTCGTGTCCTGCGCGTAGGCGGTGTAGAGGGTGCGGACGCCCGCGTTGGTGACGTCGGCGTGAATGTGGCGGAGCGTGACGACGGCGCCGCCCAAGGGCGCCTTGGGGATGTTGGGGTTGAGGGCTCGGTCGAACCAGGTGGCATTGCCCTGGGTGAAGCTCATGCGGTTCTGAAGGCGCAGCTTGCTGTCGGTGAAGAACTGGGTGTCGCGCCCCGCCTTCGCCATCAGGGCCGCCACGGTCCTCACCTGCGAATGCAACTTCTCGATATCCATGCGTTCGAGCGTGTCAGCAGGCGTATCTACGACATTGCGGATTTCATTGGGCGTGAAGATGGTCACGGCGTCCTTGCCGCGGGCCTCGACCGCCTCGGAATCGAAGGCAACCGGGCGCGGGACGAAGTTCTTCCACGTCTTCTTCGGAGGGGTGATGGCGTTGATGTGAGGACACGTGGCTTCGGCGGTGCTCTTGCGGAATACGCTGGCCGCGTAGTCGGTGAAGTTCTTGGCATACGGCGCCAGCAGGTTCTTGCGGTAGACGTTCATCTCCCACCAGCGGTTGTAGAATGTCCCGAAGCACGTGGTGGCCACCTGGTTGTTGTGGCTCGTGAGATCGAGGCCCACGAACAGGTCGAAATCCACACGCCCCTTGGGGAGCCGGACGCGGCCCAGTTCGCTGTCCGTCGGCAGGCATTCGCGCAAGAAGTGCTGGACGCCCCACAGGCAGTGGAAATGGCACCCGGACGCCACGAACACGATTGTGTGCCGCGGCGGGTACTGCTTGAGAACCCTGGCCGTCTGAAGCAGCGCGGCCAGCCCACCGGCGCTCTCGGCTCCTGGGGCCACGCGCGGGACCACCGACATGGCGTCGTAGAAGGCCGACAGCACGATGATGCGGGGGCGCTCGTACTCCACCTTCTCGGATGGGGATTCAGGCGGAAGTGTGCCGTGGATGGTGCCAATGACGTTCCGGGCCTGGACACGGCGCCAAGCCATCCTGGCTGAGAGCTTCGCTCGCAGCTCGCGCCCCTGCTCGCGGGCGCGGCGGAGCTGCTCGCGCAGATAAAGCCCATCGGCCCGGGACACCCAAAAACGCGGGAGGTTGGCGGGCACGCCAACCAGCTTCTGCTCCGCCTCGCCCCGTGTGACCGCCGACGGTCCCCCCGGCGCCGTGTTATCGAAGAACACCACCGCCTTCGCGCCGAGCATGAAGGCGTTGGTCCAGTCCTGCCCGCAGTCGAAGTCCAGCAGCACAATAGCGTCCCCCTCCTCCTGGACGCTCTTCATCTCCTTGCCAGTCGGCTTGCGGGTTACCTCGACCTTCCTCGTGAGCCGTTGGCCGTTGAAGGCGGCGAATGCTCCTTTGCCGCCATCCACCAGTGTGCCCTCAAATCCATCAGGCAGCGAGGGCGTCTGCACCTCGTTGGGCCAGAGGCAGGCGAGGTCAATCTTCCTTGACAGCCCCGCGACCTCCATCGAGCCGCCCTCGTCCACCGGCACGGTCACGTCGAAGGGCTGGCTGTGCACGTCGTCCAGGCCGATCGCTCGGAAGGCATCTTCTACGTAACCTGCGGCAACCCTGTTGCCCGGATAACCGACGACCCGGCTCTGCGGCAGGGAGCTCAGGAAGCGGATCGTCTCGCGGGTATCCTCGATGCGCAGCCGTTCCACCAGGTTGCGCACGTCCTGGTTCTCGCGTTCCTCGGCGGCTTGTCGCCCCGTGCTGGGCGCGACTCCCTCGAGTTCCCGATCTGCCCGTTGGCCCGACGTGAGGCCGAAGGTGCGCTTGGCGTACTCGGTGATATCGGCTGGATCGAACAAGGTGACGGAGAGAATCATCAGGAGGCCGATGGCGAGCAGAAGGCCCTTGCCAATCCTCGCGAGCATGGGGTCAGCTCTCCAGTTCAGTAGACGTTCTGGCGACGCCAACGGCAAACAGAAGCTTCAGCGCCCAGGCGGCCCCTGCCACTGCGAGGCAGGCGAGTGAGAAAATGAGCAGGCTGCGCGACGAGGGGCCGGACGGGGCAAGCCCCAGAGCCCGCCGATTGTCCTTGTAGCGGCTCAGCCGCTCCCACGCGGGCGAGGGGCCGTTATTGACGTCCATGACATAGTAGCGAACGGCGGCCTCCTCTTCGCCGCGCGCCTCATGGATCAGCCCGATGTAGTAGTTGGTCTGCGGGTACGTCTCTTCCAGCGCCCTGACTTTCTGAAAGGTCTCTAGCGCTCTTTCGAGGTCGTTGCGCCACAGGTACACAAGCGCCAGGTTCTGAAGCACTTTGGGGCTCTTGGGCTCGAGGGCCACCGCACGGCGCATGGTGGCTTCCGCGTCGTCGAACCTCCGCAGGCGCACCTGCGCAGTGGCGATGCGGAGGAGCACCTGGGTGTCGTTTGGCGCCGAGGCCGCCGCCTCCAGGAACGCCTGAAGGGCCTCCGCTGGGTACCCATCGGCCAGCAACGCGTCTCCCCTGCCTACAGCTCCGCTGCGCAGACACCGGCCGCGCCCGCCAATGCCAGCAGGCCAGCCGTGATCGCTTGCCAGGTCCGGCGGTTCACGTGGCCCATGGCTTCCCCCAAGGCCAAGAGGTGCGCAAATCCCCCCGCTCCAGGGTGTCGCTCACGCCCTGCGCGGGCTTAGTGTAGCGCCAGGGGGGATTATGTCAAGTGCCAAATCCCCGTCGAGAGTCTGGGCACCGAGGCTGGGCTGCGTGCAGCTTCCGGCAGGTTGCAGGTATCCATGTTGACAGGAGGGAGATTCCTCGTCGCGGCTCTGACTTGGCATGGCCGGCGGTTTTCCGAGGGCGGGTAGCTAGCCCCTCACCCGCCCTCCCGGGCGGCGGCCACAGTGGCCGCCGCCCGCTCTTGCTATCCTCGCGGGATGTCGCTCGGGGCGCCGCCGCTCCCACGCTTAGCCGGGGGTGCCTGAATGGCCCCGCCGGCAACCCGCACGCGTTCCCCTTCTACCCAAAGCAAGAGTTCCGTATCATCATCAAGCACCAGGGTGGCCCGGGGCACCCTGCGCTCATTGACGGGGCTCTCATAGTCGCGGGTCGAGCGCCCCTCGATGGCCGCGGGGTTCGGGTAGACGTCCAGATGGAGGGTGGCCCGCCGCGTCGGGAGGAGGTCGTTGCTGCCCGCCCTCAGAAGCCCATTGCAGTCGGCCACGAAGCTGCCGAGAAAGCCGACCTCTCTGGCCAGGCGCTCAATCCCCCGGAAGTACGGGTTTGCGGCACTCGCCTTGATCGCGTAGCCGGGCTCGATGATGAGGTTGAAAAGCTCCCGCGGCTTGTGGCGGAAAAACCTGCCTATCCACTGCGAGATACGCAACCCGAGAGTCCCTGCGGCTACTGCCCAGCCCGCGAGATGGCGTCGTAGTAGCCCTTGATGTAGTCCTTGAACTCCTCGGGCACGGCGGCACCGGCCGTGTCAATGATTTCTTCCTGGAGGTGGGCCGGAAGGGTAGGGCTGCGGATGGCATCAATGGATACTTCGCCGTCGAGGAACATCCGCGTGCCCTTCAGGTTGTTGAGCACGACGTTGTGCTGACGCCGGGCCTCCATGTAGCGGCCGCTGTTCAGGGCGGCCTCGAGGACTTTCATGTCCTTGACGACTGGCTCGAAGACAGGCGGGTAGTTGAGGACCTCGAACTTGAGGGCGATCTTCTCGGCCTTGTTGCGGAGCTGGGCCTGCTTGAGGGCCAGGTCCTTCATTTTCATCTGGATGTCAGGCGGGGTGGGGCCTTCGAGGCCCTCGCCCGACGAGCCGCCCGCTTTGCCGCCGCCCGTGGCGCCGCCAGGCGGGGTCGAACTGGTGTCCTTGATCTGGCCCTTCTGGAAGGCCTCCGGCGTCAGGCGAGTGGGCGTGCGGCGGCCACCCTTGCCGTCGAACTGATTCTCGACGAACTCGCCGGTGCTCTTGCCCTGGCGCCCTTCGCCGCTGCGGCCGCTGAGCTCGCTGCTGTTCGGCAGGCGATTGCCGGTGACGCCATTGGCCGCGAAGTTGCTGATGGGGCCGTCCATTGCGTCCCAGCCTGCCGCGTCCATGGAATCCGCCCAGGCGCTGGTGGCGTCCTCGATCTCCTGCTGGAGGTCCTCTTCCTCTTCCATGAGGTCCCCCACGATGTCCTCCAATTCCTTCGGCAGCTCCGCCATCGGGGTCTCGTAGCCGTCGGTCAGGGGCTCCTCCATCTGCCAGCGGTCGCGGTCAGGGGTGTCGGGGAGCCACTTCTCGAGCTGCTTCGTGAGCTTCTCCGCCAGCATGAGACCGTTGTCTTCCAGCGCGGTGGCGATCTCGGTGGCCTTGGACTGGAGGGCGTCCTTGGCCATCTCGATCTCGGTGTGAATCTCGACCAGTTCCTCCAGCAGCGTGCCATTCGCGAAGTCCTGGTCCTGCATCTTCGAGAGGTCGGAGATGGCGGCCTTGAGGAACTGGGACCACTTCTCCTCGATCGCCTTGACTTCCTCGAGCTTCTTCTCCGCCTCGGGGGTGAAGTCCTCCATGGGCAGCTTGGCGAGCTCGTCTGTCGTCTCGATGGCCTTCTTCTGCTGACGGACCATGTCCTTCAGGTTCTTGAGCAGGTCCTTCATCTTCTCCTGATCTTCGTCGGGGAAGTCCTCGACCTTCTCGTCCTCGATCTTATCCTTACTCCCCTCTTGGGCAAGGTCAGGCAAGATGTTGAGGAGTTGGCGCAGCACTTTGATGATCTTGTCCTGCGAGGCGCCTACGGCCTCCAGCGTCTGACGGGCTGCGTCGGGGGCCTGGAACTTGGGGAGAGTGCTGGCCAGCTTCGCGCACTGCGTCATTTCGCCGTAGGCCAGAAGCTCGATGCTCTCCTTGATGGCCTGGGCCTGGTCGTCGGTAGGTTTCATCGCCTTGGCCACGGCGGCCGTGCGCGCAAAGATGTCGGTCTGAGCCTTGTGGACCGCGTCGCCGTCCTTGCGCAGGAGTTCCATGTCCTGCTGCCTCGCGAGGACTCCCACGGTCGCGCGCGCGGCCAACTGGTCTTCGAGCACCTTGCGCAGCTCCGTCTCCCAGTTGCTCACCGCTTTGGCCTTCTCCGCGGCGAGTTTGTCCTTGTCCTCGATGGTGATCTTGAACTCAGCGGTCTTCGTCTCCTGCGGCTTCGGCACCTCGCGGCCGCCCGTGAACTCGGCGTGGTTGTCGAGTGCGACCGCATAGTAGAAGATCTCATCGCCAACCTGGTACTTCTCTTCCCCGGTCCCAAGGACCCACAGATACGGGAGCGTGACCTCACGGGCGGAGGGGAACTCTTCCCACGAGTACAGGACTTTCTGGGGGCCGTCCTTCCCGCGTCGCGCCACGAGGCGGACGGCCGACAGCGCGTAGTCATCCTTCGCCCCAATGGCCAGCTTGACGCTCTCGCGCGCACCCGCCGTGATGTCCTTGGCCGGCGCCTTGAACTCCACGATTGGCGCGCGATCCTTGAGCGCGATGATCTTGTTTTCGCGCTGATCGGGGTTCGTGATGCCGTCCACATCCTCCAACTGCACCGTGTAGACGCCGTCCTTGTCTACGACGAAGGTTACTTCCTGTTGCCTGGGGTCCTCCAGGATCTTCAGCGGGAGCTGCTGGCCGCCCGTCATCTGGAGTGAGCCGTTCTTGATCGCCTTGTTCGTCGTGAACCGAAGGGTGACTGTCGTGTCGGCCGGCGCGCGCACGTCGCCGTTGGTATCCTCGTCCACGCGGTTGGTCCACCCGGCGGGGCGCGTGTAGGTGGGGAACGTGTAGGCGATCGAGCGCTTAATGATGATGGGCGGCTCCACTATCTCGACGTGGTAGCTCTTCGACTGACTGCCGCCGATCGTCACCTGGTAGGCGAGTGGGCTGCGCACGTCCTCGACTCGGCAGGTGTAGAGGTCCCTGCGCAGCGGGATCAGCGCCTTGGCAAGGGCCTCGCCGCCGTCCGCGTACTGGTAGCGCAGGTTTGCCTCCACCTCCCCCGAAGGCTCCCCTTGCGTCTGCACGAGAATCTCCAGGTCGGTGCCCTTCCGCAGGCGGGTATCGCCTGGCTTGACCTCCAGGATGCGCACGCTGCCAAGTGCCGCGATGTTCTTGGCGGGGAAGACCAAGCGCTGGAGGGCGTTTGTGAACCGGTCAAACGCCAGCCCCGCCCACAGGCCGAGGGCCAGCACCGAGGCCATCGCGGCCAGGGCCAGGCGACGAGCCCGGCGAGTCTCCACCGCCTGCCGGAGCGGGTAGGCCTGGATGTCGCGGACCGCCTGCTGAATCAAAGCCGCCACCATGCCCGGCGACTCCACCCGCTTGTCCACCCCGAGCTGGAGCGCGTTAATTAGTTCGTTGTCGAGTTGGGGGAACTTGCGCTCAACGTGAACCGCCACCTCCTCCTCCGTCCACTCGTGGAACAGCGGGCGGAAGACGAGCCAGGCGAGGCCCCCAGCGAAGTACCCTGCCAGGACGGCCAGCAGCGGCCACCGCACCGCGCGGCTGAAGTGCAGGTGCGCCTCGAGCAGCGTGAGCACCAGCACGGCCGCGAAAAGGCCGGTGACGAACAGGAACACCCGCTCGAGAATGTAGATGGTTCGCCACCAGTCGCGCGTGCGATAGAGCGAATCGAGCAGGTCGTCATAGCCTGGGTAGCGGACGGACGGAGAAGCAGCCATCAGGTGGCTCCCCTGCCTGTGGGCACGGCCGCGCGGCCAGCAGCGCTCAGTGCGTCATCGAGTAGACGATCGCGTTCATCCCGATCCGCAGGGCATCGGGCGAAGAGTAGCATCTGGCGAAGGGACGCTCCATCCCATCCCACTGGGTTCCGAGGCCGTACGGGCTGTAGATCACGGCCAGCACGCCGCCGAGCGTCACCCCCTCAAGCACAGGGGCATTGAGATCGGGCTGCTGCTGCTTGACGATGCCGCTGTAGCTGACCTTGCCGATTTTCGCCTGCACGCTCAGCAACGGGTGGCTGGGCGGCACCTGGTCCAGCGAGTGGTTGGGCAGGACCCGCGCCAGTTCGCGCCGGAACGCCTTGTCAAAGTCCTTTCGGCCACAGCAGGCATCGGCCAGAAGGATGCCGCCGTTACGCAGGTAGCTCCGCAGCGCCGCCACCTCTTCGTCCAGCAGCACGAAGTCGTCGTGCCCGGTCATGTAGAGCAGCGGATGCTGGAAGGCTTCCGTCTTCCGAAGGTCTACGTTCACTCGCTTGAACTGCACCTCCATGGTGGAGTTGGCGCCCACGTACTTCAGGAGGGCCATGTTGCCCGACGGGTGGGGGTCCCAGTCGCCACCGTGGATGACCTGCCCGAAGACGAACTCCTCGCGGGTCGGCTCGCCGGTCTGGTAGTAGACCTTCTCGGCGCCCAGGAAGCGCCCGAGTTCGTGCGTGGCCAGGCAGTAGCTCGTCAGATTGACCCCGAATTGCTGCGCCGGCACGGCCTTCACGCGGAAGCCCCAAGGATGCTCGTGCTGGGCCCAGCCGCAACTCACGTCGTAGGGCGCCAAGAGGACGGCGACCCGGCAGCCCAGGTGGATGCCATAGATGTTCGCCGCGCCAGTGTAGGGGCCTTTGTTCGGCTCCTGGTAGGTGAAGTTCTCAATCTGGTAGAATGCCTGATAGATGGGGTGGTCGGCCGGCAACTGCCGCAACGGCCGCTGCGGGAAGAGCTTCTGGCACAGGGCCTTGAACGACTCCGTGAACGGCTGCGCCCCGCAGCAGGCGTCGCCCACAAGGGTCCCGCCATCCCGCAGATACCAGCGCAGCTTCTCGGTCAACTCGTCGCCGAAGTCGAAGTTGTGGTGCCCCGAGATGTAGAGGATGGGGACTTCGGACGGGCTGAAAGAGAACTCCTCCAGGCCCAGCTCCACCGAGCGGTACTTCACGCCGAGCTTGCTGCCGGCCGTCTGGAGGATGTTGTGCAGGTCGGTCGTGTCGCTTTGCCAGTCGAGGTACGAGAAGCGGCGGCCGTCCTCAGTGGTTTTCCACACGGGTTTGCCGTAGCGGATCTTAGCGATGAGGGCCGGCGGCGCCGGCGGGCGTTTCTTCTCGGTGCGGCGCAGTGGCGTTACGGGAAGGGGCAGCGGGGGGAAGCCTTCCGAGGCGCTGACTCGCGACGGCTTCGGCGGCGGCGGCGGCTCCCAGTCGCCATAGGCCAGACGTTCCGCAACGAGCGCCATCACGCACAGCACGGCGCACGTGAGGATGAGCCAACACGCCGCTGTGGCTACCCGCCGCGACATTTCACTACTCCTTCCTGCTCTGGATCTCGAAAACCGCCGGCATTGCGCCTACACAGCGCCCTGCGGCCACCTGGTCCGAAAGAGGCACCCTTCCATCCTTTTGTAGTATAGCGCCATCCCTGGGAAAATCCAGAGAATTTTCCGGTTTTCCGCAGCGGCGTAACTCCTGGACGGTGCTTCATTTGCCAAGAGCGCTCTCTCTGCCGTGCAAGCTCCAGGCTTTCGGCTCAAGGGATCGCGCCCTCTTTTCTGAGCTTCACGACCTCCAGAAGGGCCCGACCGAAGTCGCGCCCGCAGGCCTCGCGGTGCTTCCTGGCCGCAGGGAAGTCGCCAGAACACAGCGCATCCGCCATCAGAGCGAACTCGGTGACGGCCTCTTTGAACTTGGAGTGCAGGTCCTCCGCGCCCTCGGGCGGGGTGAGCTTCAGAATCGCCTTGGCGTGCAAGGCGCCCAGTTCCTTCGCATACTGATAGAGGGCGCGATCGTACGGGTTCTTGTCCAGCATGGCCCCCACCTGGATGCCGACGCGCGAGATCGTCTCGGCCAGATTCACGTACGAGCTGATCCTCTCGGCTTTCTTCTTCGCATCCTCGGCGTCGCCTGCTCGCGCGCCGCCCAGCGAGAGTAGCAGCCCCATGACGAGCAGCCAGACCGCATTCCGCGTCGCCATCTCGCACCTCCTGACTCCGCTGCGATGTCAGGCGCCCACGATGCGCCGAATCTGGGCGAGCGAGGCCGCCGAGTCGCCCGTCGGGCCATACTCCAGGCCCACATAACCCTGGTACCCGGTTGCGTCAATCGCTCGCAGGATGCCGGCGTAGTTGAGCTCGCCAGTGCCGAACTCGTGGCGGCCCGGCACGTCGGCCGAGTGGAAGTGGCCGATCATCCCGATGTTCTCGGTGACATTCTGGATGATGTTGCCTTCCATGATCTGCTGGTGGTAGATATCGAACAGCAGCTTAACGTTCGGGCTGCCCACGGCGCGGCAGATGTCAAAGCCCTCGCGCGACGACCACAGGTAGTAGCCCTTGTGGTTGACGAGCGTGTTGAGCGGCTCGAGCGCGATGGTCACGCCTGCCTTCTCGACGTCGGAGGCCACCGCCTTGAGTCCGGCCACGATGCTGTCGTGCATCTGCCAGGGCGAGAGACCCGGCTGATCGTTGCCCACTGTGGCGATCAGCGTGGGGCACCCAAGGCGCTTCGCCACTGGCAGGCTCTCGCGTACGGCGGCGACGAAGACTCCCCTCATCTCGGGGTTCACCAGAATCCCTTTCGGCCACGCCTGCTTCATCGCGGGGTCGGCACTGTCCACACAGATCGCCGCCAGGTCGAGCCCTGTCTCCTTCTTCGCAGCGGCCACGGCGTCCAGATTCACGCCGCTCCAGCCCCAGAACTCGAAGGCGGGCAGGCCGGCCTCCTTCACCCTCGCGACTCGCCTGGCGAAGTCCTGTTCCTCGCGGAACACCATGCAGATACACACCGAGAGCTTCACGGGTTTCCACTCCTGAGGCCGAGTTGGTGGGACTTGGCGGCGGCGGCCTCCACGGCCTGGATGAGAGCCGCTCGCAGACGCTTTTCCTCGAGAACCTTCAGCCCCTCAATGGTCGTGCCGCCGGGCGACGCCACCATGTCCTTCAGTTCTGCCGGGCGCTTGCCCGTCTCGGCCAGGAGGCGGGCCGCGCCCAGAACGGTCTGGACGGCGAGCCGGTTCGCAACATCGCGCGGCAGCCCGGCGAGCACGCCGCCATCGGCCATCGCCTCGACAACCAGAGCCACGAAGGCCGGCCCGCTGCCGCTCAGCCCTGTCACCGCATCCAACAGCCCCTCCGGCACCTCCACGCAGATGCCCACGGAGTCGAGGATCGAGCGCACGACTTCGCCATCGGCCGCCGAGGCTGCCGAGCCCAGAGCGTACGCCGAGGCCCCGGCGCCGACGAGGCAGGGGGTGTTGGGCATCACGCGTACCACGCGGGCCCCCGCGGCGAGCATCCCCTCCAACTCGGCAATCGTGATGCCCGCAGCGATGGAGACCACGAGTCGCTCGCGCCCGATGGCCGCAGCCAGCTCAGGCAAAGCCTGGCGGACCACCCCGGGCTTGAGTGCCACGATCACCACCTCGCTCGCTTGTACCAGCGACCGGTTGTCGCCGGGCGTGAGCACCTGAAGGGCCTTCGCCAGGCTGGCGAGGCGGGTGGGGTCCACGTCGCTCATCCGCACATTGGCCGGGAGCGCCAGCCGGGCGCGGAGGATGCCCCGCGCCAGCGCCTCGCCCATCTTCCCCGCGCCCAGGAAACCGATCGTCCTGTCCAGCATGCCACGTCCTCCGAAGCCAGCAAGGCTATCGCGGGAACTATAGCAGAAGGGCTGGCGGCGCGCAATGCCCTCCCCGCTCACGCTCCGCGGTGATGGCGACTGCCCACGGCCCTCCGCGCCTTGACGCTCGTGCGCGCTTCCGCTAGAATCCGCCACGTGAGAACGACATCTCGCCCATCCTCCCCTGCCCTTTCCATCGGCGACGCGATGCGCGAGGTGCGCACAAAGAGCCAGCTCGTCGCGGTCTTCCGCTTTCTGCGGTTGCGGCCCGCAAAGGCTCTCGGCCAGAACTTCCTCGTGGATCCCAATCTCCTCGATTTCATCGTGCGGACCGCACAGGTGGGGCCGGACGACCTGGTGCTCGATATCGGCTGCGGCACCGGGTTGCTGACTGCTCACCTCGCCGACGCGGCGGCGAGGGTCATCGGCATCGAGCTGGACCGCGGCGTCCTATCGGTCTGCCGCCGTTACCTCGAAGGGCGGGCAAACGTGGAGCTGCTTTCGGGCGACGCGCTGGCCTCAAAGCACGCACTCTCCTCCGCCCTGCTCGACGCCGCGCGACGCGAGTTGGGTTCCGGCCGCTACCGGGCTCTCCGCGTCGTATCCAATCTGCCCTACTCCGCAGCTTCGGCCATCGTGCCCAACCTTCTCGAGAGCGGGCTGCCCATCGCGGGCATGCTGGTAACGGTGCAGAAGGAGGTGGCCGAGCGGCTCGCTGCCGCCGTCGGCAGCGAGCACTATGGCGCCCTCTCCCTCGTGGTGCAGGCGAACGCGCAGGTGGAACTGGTCCGCCTGCTCCCACCCGAGGTGTTCTGGCCCAGGCCGAAGGTCATCTCCGCGGTCGTCCGCCTCACTCCCCGCCCCGAGGCGAGAGCGGCGGCAGGGGACTTCGAGGCATTCAAGACCCTGGTGCGCGCCGCCTTCGCCCACCGACGCAAGACTCTCGTGAATTCGCTGGCGGCGTCGCACCTCCTGTCCCAGGCCGACGCCGCGCAATTGCTTACGCGCTGCGATGTGCCCGCCTCGGCCCGGGCGCAGGATGTTGGCCTCTCCCAGTACCGTCTCCTGGCAAGATGCTTCTCTCAACTGAAGGGAACGACATGAACCGAACCCAGCGCCTCAATGACTTCACCCAGGAGGACCCTTGGCGGGTATTCCGCATCATGGCGGAGTTCGTGGACGGTTTCGAGCTGATGGCCGGGGTGCCGAAGCCACGCGTGGCCATCTGGGGCTCGGCACGCACGAGGCCCGGCTCGCGCTACTACGAGCTCGCCCGCGCGCTGGCGTGCCGGCTGGCGAAGCAGGGCTATGCGGTGGTCACCGGCGGCGGGCCTGGCATCATGGAGGCGGCGAACCGAGGCGCCTCCGAGGCAGGCGGCGCCTCGGTGGGCCTCAACATCATCCTGCCCTTCGAGCAAGCCGCCAACACATACACCACACACTGCATGGAGTTCCGCTATTTCTTCTGCCGACGCGTGATGTTCGTCAAAGAGTCCAGCGGCGTGGTCGTCATGCCAGGCGGCTTCGGCACCCTGGACGAGTTCTTCGAGATTCTCACCCTCAAGCAGACGGGCAAGATTGACACCCTGCCCATTATCCTTTTCGGGTCCGCCTACTGGACCGGGCTGCTCGACTGGATGCGCAGCACTCTGCTCGCCGACGGCGCCATCGGCCAAGGCGACCTGAACCTGTTCAACGTAGTGGACGATGTAGACGAGGTGATGGCCCTGCTCGTCCCGCGTGCTGGAAAGCCCGATGTGGGCTGACGCGGACTCCTCAGGGTGCCCCCTGGTGCAGCACGAAGTAGGTGATCAGCAAGGCGTAGAGGTTATTGGCCGCGTGGGCCGTCACCGACGCCCATAGCGACCCCGTACGCTCATACAGGTAGGCCAGCAGGAAGCCTATCACAAACAACGGCAGCAGCCCGAACGCGTACGCATGCATGGCCGCGAAGGCCGCCGCACTGAGTGCGATCGCCGCCAATGGCCCCAGGGAACGCCGCAGCGTGGCGTACACGAATCCGCGGAACACGATCTCCTCCGTCATCGGCGTCACGACAACGGCGCTGAAGAGCACAAACCCAAATGCCGCGGGCGACAGAAGGGCGACCTGTGCGAGAACCTCCTGAGGCCGCGCGGGGATCCCCATCTTCGGGCCAAGAATGAACATCAGCACGCCCGCGATGAACAGCACGGGGAACGTCATCAGGTAGCACACCGCCCCCATGCCGACGCGACGCCAGAGACGGGTCTCCCCCAGCCCCAGGAGCCTGAGGGGGTTGCCGTCGCGCCACCCGACCAGGCAGAGGATGAAACCGCAGAGGGCCAGCATGCTGATGTTCGACGCCATGATGAGCAACATGCCATCCGGAATCCTGCACCAGAAGGCACTGGTCTCCTGGGCGTCCAGGAGCCACGCCATGCCCACGCCGACGGCCCGCAGAATGACGAAGAGGGCGATGATGACCCGCAACAGGTGCCAACCCGTCCAGGGCACCACGGGGAACTCGCGCGCGGGAAAGACGACGATGTTGTGTGCGCGCAGGATCACGTAGCCCACCATCAAGCCCGACCCGACGATCAGCGGCACCATCACCGCGGCCGCCGTGCCGAACGGCACCTCGCGCGGGTGGCGCAGAACGTCCTCCAGCGTGCGCCCGACCCGCGGGGCGGGAGCCTCATAGACCTCGCCCTCCCTCGCCGAGGGCGGGAGCAGGCCATCCCAGAAGAGGGCCATGTACAACGCCAGAAGGATGAGATATAAGATCGGCCGCTGGAAGAAGGGCATGCCCTTCTTCGAACCTGGCGCCGCCGCGCCAGGGGCCAGGGCAGGCCCGTCCGTGAGGCGCTGGACGCTCATGTCGGGCTTCCTTGCCCGTCGGAGGCGGCGACATCGGCCGCCGCATCCTGCCCGGGCGAGGCGGCGCCGGGCGGCGCCGGCTCGGTGGCAGCCTGGCTCTCCTCGGCCACCGGCAGCGGCAGGACAACGGTGAATGTGCTGCCCACGCCGGGGGTGCTCTGGAGCTCGATGCGGCCTCCATGGGCTCGCGCGATCCAACGAGCGATGCTCAGCCCCAGCCCGGCGCCGCCTGTCTCGCGCGAGCGCGAACTCTCGACGCGGTAGAAGCGCTGGAAAATCTTGTCCTGCTGCTCCGCGGGAATCCCGATCCCCGTGTCGGACACGGCGACGCGGACCTCGTCGGTGCCCGCCACACACTCGAGCGACACGCGGCCGCCCGGCGCCGTGTACTTCACGGCGTTATCCAGGAGGTTGGCAAACAGCTCGTGCAGTCGGACGCGGTCTCCCTGGACTGTGATCTCGGGCATCGGCGCCACGTGGAGGGTCAGTTGGGCCTCCTCCGCCAGCACGTGGAACACCTCCCCGACCTCGGCCAGCAGCCGGTCGAGCCTCACTGCCTCACGCTGGACGTGCACGGCCCCGGCGTCGGCCTGGGAGAGCAGGAGGAGTTGCGTGATGATGCCGATCATGCGGTCGTACTCGCGCAGGGTGCTCTCAAGCACCGCGCGGTACGTGCGCACATCGCTGCTATGGCTGCGGAGGGCCACTTCGGCTTCCCCGCGCATGATCGTGAGAGGCGTGCGCAGTTCGTGGGCGGCGTCGGCCGCGAACTGGCGGGTGAGGGCGAACGACTCCTCGAGGCGGCGGATCATCTCGTTGAGCGTGGAGGCGAGCATGTCGAACTCGTCGCCGGAATGCGACCGCACCAGGCGTTCGTGCAGGCTGCTCGAGGTGATCTGGCGCGCTGTGCGGGCGATCTGGTTCACGGGCTTGAGCACTTTGCGCGCCAGCGCGTAGCCGGCGAACCAGGTGATGAGCACGAAGATCGGGATGGCCGAGTACACGTTCCGGCGAAACCGGCGGCCCAGCTTGTCGAGCGGCTCCAGGTAGGCCAGCGTCTGCACGACGTAGCGGATGACCGACGTCTCCGGGTCGGGAGAGGCCCGAGTCACGAGCAGATGCGGGAACGGGCGTCCGGGAAGCTGCACGATCTCCTCGCGGCTCTCGCCCTCGAGGGCGTCGTGGAGTTCCTCCTCGCTGATCGGGGTGATCCCGGCCTCGCGGAAGGTCCTCGAGCAGGCGAGCACCTTGCCGGCAGGGTCCAGCAGGCGGAAGCTCAGCTCGTAGGCGCGCTCGCCGCGGCTCTCGAAGTCCAGCCGCCGCTGGATGCCGGCCCAGTCATCCTTCTGGTCGTGCACGGCCACCATCAGGTCGCGCGTGTCGTCGCGCACGAACTTGACCAGCTCGGACATCATGCTGCGTTCGTTCTGGTAGTTGAGGAAGGTGCCGAAGAGAACCAGCACCACCAGTTGAATGCTGGTGAAGTAGAGGGTCAGGCGGAAGCGCGCGCGGCGGAAGAACGCCATCTTAGGACGCGGTGAGGACATACCCGACCCCCCGCACCGTCTGGACCATCGTGTCGCAGCCGTGCGCCTGGAGCTTCTTGCGCAGGTGGTTGATGAAGACGTCGATCAGGTTGGTGTAGGTGTCGAAGTTGATGTCCCACACGTGCTGCGCGATCATGGCTCGGGTGCAGACCACTCCCTCGTTCCGCATCAGGTATTCGAGGAGGGCGTACTCCTTGGCCGTGAGGTCCACGGGCTCGCCGTGGGCGGAGACCTTGTGGGCGACAGGGTCGAGGGCGAGCGGCCCCACACGCAGCGTCGGGTCGCCGCCGCCCGTGCGGCGGCGCAGCAGGGCGCGCACCCGCGCCAGCAGTTCCTCGAAGGCAAAAGGCTTCACCAGGTAGTCGTCAGCGCCCAGGTCCAGCCCCTTCACGCGATCGTCGAGGCCGCCCCGGGCCGTGAGCATGATCACGGGCGTGCGGATGCCGGCGTCGCGCAGCCCGCGCAGCACCTCGTAGCCGTTCAGTTTCGGCAGCAGGATGTCGAGCAGGATGAGATCGTAGTCTTCAGTCCGCGCCAGATGGAGGCCCTCCTCGCCGTCGTGGGCCACGTCCACGGCATAGCTCTCGGCCTCCAGGCCCTTCTTGACGAAGCTGGCCACCTTGGCTTCATCTTCGACGACGAGGAGCCGCATCGTTCCTCCAGTTCACGCGGGCGGGGCCGCGAGCACGCGCACCCGCCGGCCTTCGAGGCGCAGCCGGCCCTCGCCAAAGAGCTTGACAGCCTCGGGATACGCCTCGCATTCCTTGGCGAACACACGGTCGGCCAGGGTGTCGGCGGTGTCGTCTTCCAGCACCGGCACCGCCTTCTGCAGGATGATCGGGCCGTGGTCGTAGACGTTGTCTACGAAGTGGACGGTGCATCCGCTGATCTTGGCGCCATAGCGCAGCACGGCCTCGTGCACGTAGTGGCCGTAGTAGCCCTTGCCGCAGAAGGCCGGGATGAGGGCGGGGTGGATGTTCATGGCGCGCCCCTCGAGCTTCGGCGGCATCGTGATCAGGCACATGAAGCCCGCCAGCAGCAGGAGATCGTACTCGGCGCGGCCCAGCTCGGCAAAGATGGCCGAGCTGAAGCTGGCCGTCCCCCTGTGGGCGCGGGACTCGACGACGAACGTGGGCACGCCGCGCTGGCGGGCGCGCTCGAGGCCGTACGCGTCGCCCCGGCTGGCGCCCACCACGACCACCTCGGCGTCGAGGCGCCCCGCGTCAATCTGCTCGAAGAAGTTGGCCAGTGTGCGGCCGCTGCCCGACAGGAGCACGGCCAATCTCAGGTGTCTCATCCGGGCTCGATCTCCTATCGGCTCAGGGCGCGCACGACGCTCGCGCATCGGGCGCACAGCTCAGGGTGTCCGGCATCCTGGCCCACGCTGGGCAGCAGCCGCCAGCAGCGGGCGCACTTGGGCCGGTCCGACGGCTGGGCGAGTATCCCCAGGCCCGGCTCATCCGTACCCGCCACGGCGTGGGGCGACCTGCCCTCCGCAACAGCGGCCTCAGACACGATGAGCACCTCGGCCAGCAGGGCCTCGTGGCGGCGCAGGAACTCGAGGAGGTCGCCCTCGGCGTACAGCGCCACCGTGGCATCGAGGCCCCCGCCGATCTTCTTCTCTGCCCGGAGCCTCTCGAGCTGTCGCGACACGTCGCCCCTCACCGCCAGAAGCCGGCTCCAGCTCGCTTCGAGTTCGTCGCTGATCCAGTCCTCCCTCGCCTGAGGGAAGCGCGACAAGTGCACGCTCGGCAGGGCCTCGCGGCCGGGCATGACATCCCACACCTCCTCGCACGTATGGACGAGGATGGGCGCGAGAAGCCGCACGAGGGAGTTGAGGATTTCGTAGAGAACGGTCTGCGCGGACCGCCGTGCCACGGACTCGGCCCCCTCGCAGTACACGCGGTCCTTGATGACATCCAGGTAGAAGGAACTGACGTCCACCGTGCAGAAGCCGTACAGGCGCTGGTAGGCGCGGTGGAACTGGTACTGCTCGAACGCCTGGAGCACGTCCCGAATGAGCCGGTGGGTGCGCGAGAGCGCCCAGCGGTCCACCTCGGGCATCTGCTCGGGCGTTACACCGTGGCGGGCGGGCTCGAACCCGTCCAGGTTTGCCAGCAGGTAGCGGAACGTGTTGCGGAAGCGGCGGTACGGCTCGTCCATGCGGCGCACGATGTCGCGCGAGGCGGGGATCTCATCCGTGTAGTCCACGCTCGCGGTCCACAGGCGCTGGAGTTCGGAGCCGAACTCGTTCAGGGCGTCCTCCACCGAGATGAAGTTGCCGAGGCTCTTCGACATCTTCTCGCCCTTCTCGTCCACCACGAAGCCGTGGGTGACGACCTGGCGGAACGGGGGCCCCCCGTCGGCCGCCACGGCGGGGAGCATCGAGAGCTGGAACCAGCCGCGGTGCTGGTCGGTGCCCTCCAGGTAGAGGTCGGCCGGCCAGCGCAGGCCCTGGCGCTCGGCCTTCTCGCCGCGGAGAACCGCGCGATGGCTCGAGCCGCTCTCGAACCACACGTCGAAGATGTCGGTCTCTTTGCGGAACGCCGTGCCGCCGCACTTCGGGCACACGGTGCCGGGCGGCACGAGTTCCGCCGCCTCGCGCAGGAACCAGGCGTCGGAGCCCTCCCGACCGAACACGGCCGCGACGTGGCGGATGATGGCGGCGTCGAGCAGGAGCTGGCCGTCTCTCTGGCAGTAGAAGGCGGGGATCGGGATGCCCCAGGCGCGCTGGCGGCTGATGCACCAGTCGGGGCGGTCGGCGAGCATCGCGGTGATCCGCCCTTCACCCCAGGCGGGGATCCACTTCACGGTGGGGATCGCGGCCAGAAGCCGCTCGCGGAGGCCGTTGTGGTCCACCGAGATGAACCACTGCTCGGTCGCGCGGAAGATGACCGGTTCCTTCGAGCGCCAGCCGTGGGGATACGAGTGGGTGACGGTTTCGGAATGGAGCAGGTGGCCCTGCTGGCGCAGGTGCTCGACGATCTTCGGGTCGGCGTCGAAGACGTGCAGCCCGGCAAACGGCCCTGCCTCTTCCGTGAGGCGGCCCTCCTCGTCCACGGGGCTGAAGATGTCCAGGCCGTAGCGCACGCCGGTCTCATAGTCTTCGCGCCCGTGGCCGGGTGCCGTGTGAACACAGCCCGTGCCGTCCTCCAGGCTCACGTAGTCGGCAAGTACGATCGGGCAGGTTCTGTCGCGCAGGATGTGGCGGTAGCGTCGCCCCTCGAGTTGCGCCCCGCGGCACCGTGCCACGGCTTCCCAGTCTTGGACCCCAGCTTTCGCCATCACCGTCTCGGTGAGGTCCTCCGCCAAGATGACCACCTCTCTGCGGCAGGTCCTCGGGTCGCTATACCGCACGGCGCTGTACTCGGCGGCGCCCGCCAGCGCGACCGCCAGGTTCGCGGGAAGGGTCCAGGGCGTCGTCGTCCAGATGAGCACCGATACCGGCTCGTCGCCGATCCCGGGGAACAAGTCGCGCACTCCGTCGGCCATGGGGAACTTGACGAAGATGGCCGGGCTGGCCACGTCCTTGTACTCGAGCTCGGCCTCCGCGAGGGCCGAGCGAGTCGCGTAGTCCCAGTGGATCGGCTTCAGGCTCTTGTAGGCATAGCCGCCGGCCACGAGGTCGGCGAAGAACTCGATCACGGCGCGCTCGTACCCGGGGTCCAGGGTGAGATACGGCTCCTCGAAGTCGCCGAGCACGCCGAGCTGCTGGAACTGGCGCACGTGGGCTTTGACGTGCTTCTCGGCGAACCGGCGGCAGCGGCGCCGCACGTCCATCTTCGGGGCATCCAGCGCCCCGTCGCCCAGCTCGCGCAGCACCTGGTGCTCGATCGGCAGGCCGTGGCAGTCCCATCCTGGCACGTAGGGGGCGTCGAAGCCGCTCATCGTGCGCGAGCGCACGACCATGTCCTTGAGGATCTTGTTGAGGCCCGTGCCCACGTGCAGGTCGCCGCTGGCATAGGGCGGCCCGTCGTGGAGGATGAACTTCGGGCAGCCCTGCCGCGCCGCGCGAATCATCTGGTACAGGCGCATCTCGCGCCAGCGCTTTTGGAACTCGGGCTCCCGCTGTCGCAGGTTGGCCTTCATGGGGAATGAGGTCTTGGGCAGATTCACCGTATCGCGATAGTTCATCAACCGGTTCCTTGCTTCATGCCCCTCGCCGCGGATGCGCGGCCCGAGGGTGCCCCGCGGGCTCAACACTCGGCGATGACTCGCTCGACGAGTCGCGTGAGCCTGGGCGCGGCCGCCTGGGCGGTGGCGATGATCCGGCCGATGTCGGCCGGCTCCAGTGCATCCGGCAGGCACCGATCGGTGACGCACGTCAGGCCCAGTATCTCAAAGCCCACCTGTACCCCCACGATGACCTCTGGAACGGTGGACATGCCGACGCAGTCGGCGCCGATGGCCCGCAGGAAGCGGTACTCGGCTCGGGTCTCCAGGTTCGGGCCGCTCACCGCCACGTAGACCCCCTGGTGCACCTTGATGCCCTCGGCCAGCGCCACCCGCTCGGCCAGGTCGAGCAGCCGGCGGCTGTAGGGCTGGCACATGTCGGGGAAGCGAGGCCCCAGCCGCTCATCGCCGGCGCCGATCAGGGGGTTGACGCCCATCAGGTTGATGTGGTCCTCGAGCAGCATGATATCGCCCAACCCATAGCGCGGATTCATCCCCCCTGCGGCATTCGAGACGATGAGGACGCCTGCACCCAGCGCCCGCAGCACGCGGGTCGGGAAGGTGACCTCCTCCGCGCTATATCCCTCGTAGATGTGGTGGCGCCCGCCGGTGGCCACCACGCGCTTGCCGCCCAGGCGCCCGAAGACCAGCGTGGCCTTGTGCGTGGTGGCCGTGGTCGCCGCGAAGCCAGGGATTTCCTCGAACGGCACCTCGTGCTCTTTCTCGATCCGTTCCAGGATGCCGTCGAGGCCGGTGCCCGGGATAATGGCCACCTGCGGGGTCTCGGGAGCGACTCGCCTCACCACAGCCGCGGCCTCTTGCACGCGCTCGTACAGGCTCATGATTCCTCCGGTCCGCTGGGCATCACCGCGCTCGGGAGGCCAGCAGCGTATCTATGCGGCGGCGGGCTTCGTCGGTCCCCAGACCGGCCACCCGCACCACTTTGTCGCGCGAGGCGTGCCCGGCGACCACGGCGACCGCCGAGCGCCGCACGCCCAGCGCCTCCGCCACCACGGCCGCCAGCGCTTCATTGGCCTTACCCGAGGTCGGCGCCGCCGTGACAGCGATCTTCAATCGGTCCCCCAGCCTTCCCACGATCGCGTTCCGCGACGCCTTCGGCTGGGCCCGCACACCCAGATGCACGCCGCCCTCGCAGGCACTTACCAGGGGCATGGCGCCCTCGCCTCAGAGCCGAGTGATCAGGAGCAGGAGAAGAGCCAGCGCCACGAGGCCCCCGATCACGCACAGGATCATCAGTCGGTTCTTGCGCTGGCGTTCGAACCGGTTTGTCTTCGGCTTGTCGGTGAGTGCCGTGATCTTGCCCACCTTCTGGAGCGCGATCGGCCGCCTCACCGCCGCGGCGCCCGATGCGATGTTCTCAAGGGCTTCGATCAGTTCCCGCGCGGACGCGTAGCGCGCGGCGGGGTCTTTCTCCAGCATCTTCATCACCACGGCGCACAGGCTCCGCGGCACCCAGGGCGCCACCTGGTCGAGCGGCTCGGGGTCTTCTTCGACATGTTTGGCCATGATCTCAGACTGCGACTCGCCGGAGAACAGCGTGCGTCCCGAGAGCATGTGGTAGGCGGTCGCGCCCAGGCCGTAGATGTCGGCCCGGGAGTCGATCCGTTCTCCAGCCGCCTGTTCGGGCGCGATGTAGTGGGCCGTGCCAAACACGCCCTCGGACTGGGCGGCGCCCCGGCCCCCCTTGCCCTCGCAGGCGATGCCGAGGTCCACGATCTTCGCCACGCCGTGCTCGTCGAGCATCAGGTTCTCGGGCTTGATGTCGCGGTGCACCACGCCCTGCTCCTCGGCGTAGGCCAGGCCACGCGCAATGTCCAGCAGCATCGGGAGGGCTCGGTCGGGGGCCACGCGGCCGTCGCGCTCGATCCAGTCGTCAATGCTCCCGCCCGGCATGAACTCCATGCAGAAATAGTGGATCGGCCCCTCCTCACCCACGTCCAGCGCGCGCACGACGTTCGGATGCGCGAGCCGGGCCGCCGAGCGCACCTCGGCCGCAAACCGCTGGGTGAACTCCTTGTCCCACGCCAGGCTTGGCGACAGCACCTTGAATGCCACGATTCGGTCCAGCGACTTCTGGTAGGCGCGGTAGACGGTGCCCATGCCGCCGCGCCCCACGCGTTCGAGGATCTTGTAGCCGGCGATCTCGCGTCCCACGAGGCCGCCCGTCGTACGGCGTTCCTCTTCCGAGAGCAGCGAGAGCAGCGTATCGCCGATCTCGAGCTGGTCGCCGAGCTTCATCTCCTGCGGCTTGGTGAGCGGCTGGCTGTTGAGGAACGTGCCGTTGCTGCTGCCCAGATCGCGGACGTAGACGTGGCCGTCCTTGACGGTGACGCTCGCGTGCTCGCGCGAGGCCAGCGTGTCGGGCAGGGAGAGGGCGCAAGAGGAACTGCGCCCGAGGGTGTAAGTCTTGCCTTCGGCCAGCGGCAACTCGCTGCCTCGCAGCGGGCCGCGCTCGACGTACAGCTTCGCCACGATTCGTGCCTCGAAGGGGAAGCCGCCGGCAGGACTGCCCCGCCGGCCTTATCCCGCGGATTATAGGGGCGCAGCAGGCGCCTGTCAAGCTCGCCGAGGCGCCAGCTTGGCTCTGATCCTGGTAATTCTGCTCGCAGCCCCGCTGGGGCGTACTCTAGAAGCCCCGGGCAACGCCGACGAGATGGCGTCCATCACGCCTACGGTGCTGAAGGGGCATGCCGCGCGCACCCCCCTATTGGCTATGGAGACCACATGACGCCGCCTTCCAAGCGGCGTCGGGGTACTGCCGGTTGTGAGATGAGATGAGCTAAGCTGAACGGTGGCCAGCGCAGAACGCTCAAGCCCGCGTACAGGGTTCGCCACCGTCTGACGCGCGCCGACGCGGGGTTGATGGAACGGGCGACGGGCCTCACGCGGAAGCCCGCCGCCCGTCTGTGTTCTTCGCTCGCGTCAGCGCGCTTACGGCTGCGGCGCATTCGGCGTCGTGAAGGCCTTCAGCACCCAACCGGTCTTGCCATCGGGCAAAGCGACGAAGTACCAGGTGCCCTCCTCGGCCTGCACCTTGAGGACCACGCCCTTCGCCGCGCTTGCCACCTGGGCCGAATTCGCATCAGGCTTCTCGTACAGGTTCACGGTCGCGAAGGCCACGTACACGGTGGGGGTCAGCGCCCCTGGCTGGGGCTGCGTGACAGGCTGCGGAGGCGGCGGGACAGGGGGAGGCGTCGGCGGCCCCGGCTGTACCACCGTCGGCTGCACGACGGTCGGGGTCACCACGGTGGGCGTCACCACAGTGGGACTGACGCCGCCGGGCGTCATCGCGCCCGGCTGCGTGGGTTGGCCCGCGTCGCTGAAGTGGTAGTAGTTCGCTGGCGTCCGCGAGATGACGAAGGCCACGGCCTGCGCCAGGCAGGTGCGGACGGCCTTCTCCATCGGCGTGTTGCGGAAGACACCCAGGCCGCCGCCGAGCATGCTGTGGTGGCCGAAGCCGACTCCCCCGATGCCGATGCCGACATCGGAGGCCTTGCCGGTGACGGTTGTCGCGGCGACGATGCGCGAGGTCCGCGTGTCAATCACCCGAAGGTCCAGCGCCACATAGGCCTGCTTGAGGCCGAGGCCCACGCCGCCGATGCCGCCGTGGTGGTGGCCGAAGCTGCCGCCGCCGATGCCGAGGCCGCCACCCTGGTAGTTCGGCTCGAACTCGGTGATGGCGCCGGTCACCAGCAGTTCGGCGCCTTCCACCTGCCCTGTAGCGGCGCCGGTGCCCGGCTGCACGCGCCCGGCGCGGGCGAGGTCCTGTTCGGCCAGCACACCCGCAAGTTTCTGCCGCTCCAGCACGATGAAGCGATTGGTGTTCAACAGCTCGGTTGCCAGCATGTCGGACATGCCATCGCCCAGGCGCCCATAGCCCTGGCCCGCCTTCTGCTCGAAGTCCAGCACGGCGATGCGCGCCTTGGGACCGTTGTAGGCTTCGGCCTGAATCTGGTCAATCGTGCCTGTGTTCGTGCCCCCGGTCACTGTGGCAGACGGCTCCATCATGCGCTGGAAGCTGTCACAGCCCATCTGCGCCACGGCGATGAGCACGATCAGGCATCCCGCACCAAATCCCCTCATGGCCTTCTCCTCTCGAAATACACGGTTTCTTCTGCACATCCAGCTACAAGTATTCTGCCACAGGCGGGTGGCGTTGTCAATGGTCCCCGCCATCGCCAGGCGGCCCGGACTCGTCGCGCCGGAGCCGCGGCACCAGTTCCGGACGGCACGGTCGGAGGAAGTTGCATCGCAGGCACGACCGCACGTTTTCGGTCTTCTCGAAGGCCGCTTCGGCCAGGGGCTCGTTGCGCGGCACGTCGGCCAGCAGCGACCGCATGTCGGCCACGCTGGCGCGGATGTAGTGCCTTGCGTCGTCAATGTCGGCGGCCCGCAAGCGATATTCCTGCGTGCGGTTCACGAGCAGGTAGAACTCCGCAGGCAGGACGTTCTCGATGGCGGTTCCCCACTTCGCCTGCGCGTAGAGGGTGTAGCAGACGAGTTGGAGCGTGTTCTGCTCGGCCAGGCTGCGCCCTGTCTTCCAGTCGTAGATACGCACCGCCGCCCCCTGGCGGAACGAGCAGTCAATCTTCGCCCACACGCGGACGTCGTCGAGTGCGAACTTGTCGAGTTCCTCGATCTGGAGCCAGTCCTCGCGTGGCACGGCGCGCAATTGGGCGAAGAGCTCGCTCGTGTAGAAGTTGTGCAGGCACTCGCGCACGTCGTCGGCCGTCTGCACCCACTGTTCACGCGCCACGGGCACACCATACTCGTGCTCGAAGAGGGCGCAGGACTTCGGTTTCTTCCTGTAGGTGCCCTGCTGCGACGAGCGATAGTCGTCGCGCATCTGCGAGAGCGTGACCTCAATGATCCGGTCGGGGCTGAGCACAGCGATGCCCCGGCTCAGGTTCTTCAGCGAGTGCTCGATGCACTCGTGCACGCGTTCGCCCGCCCAGATGGGGCGCGTCTTGAGCTGCTTGAGCATGTAGAGCTGCCGCGTGCGCTCGGGGGCCGTCGCCTCCCATCCGCGCCAGGAACCGTAGTACTGGTAATAGTACTGGCGCGGGCAGGTCCTGAACGCCTCGTCCCGGCTCTTCGACCAGGCGAATTCGTTTCTCAGTTCAGCCAAAGGCCAACCCCTCTGTCGTGCCGATCACTCGCCTCGCCGTCTCGGTTTGCCGGCGGCCCGGGGGAATGCCGGCAGCGGGGTCACGCGCTCACGACGTTCCACATCAGGGCGCGCAGCCAGGCCAATTCCTCGCTCGACAACCCCTCGCCGAAGCACACGGCCACGCGGTCCGAGCGGGCGAGCACCACATCGCCCTGGAGCGTCAGCGCGCCCGGCGCCATCCTCGCGGGCACGATGGCCAACTCCTCCACTTCGTCGCTGGACACGCACACTTCACGCCGCCGCAGCAGGCCCTGCGTCGTCACCCGCAGCTCACGCGGCGACACCTCGACCGTTCGCCGCACGCGCGCCCCCTTCGCCACCACGGCCAGAGCCACCAGAACGGGCACGACGACGAAGAAGAAGCCAATGAAGATCAGCCCCACCGTCTTCGCCTCGGCCGGCACTCTCTCGTCGCTCGCGATCGGCGCGATAAACCCCAGAGTGAAGAAGAGCGCGACGAGGCCCACCACAACAAGCGCCACGACATGCCCCTTGCGAAGGCCCAAGGCGGGAATCTCGACGCACAGCGTGTCGGCCACCACACGGGTGCGGCAGCGCTGGCCGGCCGGAGGCGGAGGCACCTCGGGCCGGTCCCCTGTGCGGCGGGCGCGGGCGCGCACCGACTCGTCCAACTCCTCGACCCGGCAGGCGACCTCCCGTCCCGTCGAGGCATCCACCAGGGTGCGGCCGAGGAACTTGGCGGCCTCCTCGGCCACGGCTCGGGCCGCCACGGGGTCCCGAGGCTCCTCCAAGGTCACCTGGGGCATCCCGCCGCCTTCCAGGCGCACGGGGTAGACCGTATACGTGGAGTTCTTCGAGCGCCGGACCTCCCTGCGCAGGCTCACGCACTGGAACGCCGATAGCCGGTGCTCCTTGCGGCGGAACGGCACGAGGAGGCCCCACCAGGTCGTCAGGGCGTCAGTCCGACGGTCCAGTTCTTTGCCGCTGCGCCCGAACACCAGCCCGGCGCCCAAGGCCGCGAAGAGTCCGCCAAAGAGAATCGCCGCCACAGGAGGCATTGGCTCCTGGGTCTTTGAGTCCCGCGGCTGGTACTTCTCCCCAAGCCACGGCAATGCCATGACAAAGACGCCCACCACCAGAAACGGCAGCCCGAAGAGCGACAGACAGCCGCCGCCGCTGCGGTACACCATCCGGTCGGGGTCGCTCGATTCCACCCGCGGCACCAGTTCAGCTCCTCAGTGCACGACGGCACACGGGGAACTCCCGCGGGTTCCAGACTCGCGGGAGATCGCATCTCAGCGCAAGTCAATCACCGCCACATCCTCGCCTTCAAGGGTGAGCGTGGCCTTGCCGTCCTTCCATTCGGTGGCCTTGCCGCGCACAAGCTCGCGGCTGGCGGCGGGGGCCTTGCCCTCGAAGGCGATCGTGACCGTGCGCGGCTCCGCGCTGTCGTTGAAGACGGTGAGATACCTCTCGCCGAAGCGCTCGACGTAGACCTTGGGGTCGCTGGAGCGGGCGCAGGTGATCGGCTCCCAGCCGGCTTCGGCCACGAGCTTGCACAGCGGCACGTACTTCTTGAAGAGCGGCCTGTCGCGCTCGTATAGCTCGGGCCGCTGGAAGTACTGGCCGGTCGAGGCGTCGGCACTGAAGAAACCCGGGAACATGCCGTAGGCCAGGCACCGCTTCATGTACTTCTCCACGAGCGCGTGGCTGAACTGCTCGAACGGGGTGTTCATCAGGAAGCAATAGGGCTTCCCCTTGCACAGCGCGCGGCGGTAGAGGAGGTCGGCGTCGGACATCGGCCGCCACTTGCCGCCGGGGTTCCAGTTGGTCTCGGTCCCGCCGACCTCCAGCATGGGGATGAGCCAGGGCAACCGGTCGGGCGCGCCGTTGGCCATCATCAGTTTGCCCATCTTGTGGACGTCGGCGGCGATGGCGCGGACGTATTCGAAGGCGACGAGGCCGCGGAAGATGGCCGGCTTGCGGGTGTCGAGGGAGAAGGTGAGCGGCGTGTCGGCGGCGGCGAAGTGCTCGCGGCGGAAGTCCAGTTCGTCGGTCACGTAGCCCTCGCTCGAATCCACGTATTCGCCGTCGAGGTCGCCGTTCCGCTTCGGGCCGTAGAACTGCTCGATGAGCTTGGGGTTCCACTTGTTCTTGAAGTCGGTCACATCGCCTCTAATGCCTGGCATAGAGTTCATGCTCCACACGGCGCCGTTGCACCAGGGGGTGTCGAGGAGGCGTGCGGGGATCTCGCCTGCCTCGTTGTGATAGCCGCTGGTGAGGAGGGCCTGTGCGCTGCGGTCGCCCTTTTCGGCCAGGCGTTTGGCCTCGGCGAGCGCGGCCTCCATCGTCCGCGGCATCTCCTTGGGCATCTTCATCCACCAGGTCATCGGCTCCGTGTAGCGGAAGGTCGTGATCCCGTGCTCGTCGTCCCACTTCGTCTCGTCGTTGCCCTCCTTGAACTTGAACCCGAAGTCCTGCCAGTCCTTCACCTGGCTGATCTTGGCGAAGGGCATCCAGAGGCCCTGCTGGGACGTCCGGCAGCGGAACTGGTCAGGGAAGAGCTCGTAGTATCGCGCGAGCGCGGCGCGTAAGCCCCACTTGGGGTCGAAGTCGAAGAGGCAGAAGCGGACATGGGCGGTGGGCTTCTCGGGCGTGAGGCCGATGTCGTAGGCGAGGAAGAACTCGCCTGTCCCTGCATTGGCCCCGAGGCGGAAGAAGGCAGGGAAGGCCATGTCAATGACGAGGGTCGGGCTAAGGTGATCACCAGCCACAGCGGCGAGAGGATACCGCGAAAGGCGGCCATTGGCCCCGACATGGAAGCGGTTGGCATTCATGTACTCCCGCCGCCCCTCCGCGGGCAGGCTCGTCCGTGGGTCGTGGAGCCATAGCCAACCTGTCTTGCCGATCAATAGCGCATAGTAGAGCGTGACAGCCCTGTCCTTGCCTGTCGTGTCGGAGAGGGTCACATCGAGGAAGGCACTCCCACCTGGTTCTGGATCGAGGTGGGACTCGAGCCTCAAGCCGAGCGCCTCGCGCTCGATACAGACAAAGTCAGAATCCGCCGCCACATCGCGCACCTGGAAGCCTTCGTTTCGAACCGCCTTGACGACGACGGGCACGCCGTCGAAGAGGCAGGCGCCATCGGGGGTCTTGACCTCGTGGAGTTCGGGGGTGCGGAACCAGGCCTTGCCCGCGTGGCGGCGGAGGAGGAGGTGCATGGTGAGGGTCTTGACCGGCTTCTCGGGCAGGACGAGCACCTCGCGTCGCTCCCAGTCGTGGGTGCCGACGGCGAAGTTGGCCGTCTGGCCCCACAGCGGCGAGCCGTCGGCGTAGACGAGGTCGAGGTAGACCGAGTAGTCCTGGTCGGGGCTTCCGCCGACGCCTTCGGCCTTGCTCCAGGCGGCGGCGACGATGGGCTGAGGGGACTTCTGGTTCAGCTCGACGGTCTGCGATGCGCCGCGCTGGACGGCCTTGTCGGCCCCGTTGTCGCACACGAAGGCGTCGCCGTCGCGCTCGAAGCCCTTCTGCCAGGCCACCCAGCGGTCGGGCTTGAGGAGGTTCCCGCCCTTGTCTTTGGGGACGAGGACGCTCTTGAGGACTTGGCCATCCTGCGCCGATGCGGCGGCGACGAGGACCAGCGAGAGCACGAGCAGCTTGCACATGGCGGGCCTCCTCAGGCAGTTGCCAGCATTCTACCGGAAGGCGCGAGGCTAGGCAATGCCCGCGAACCGCCGCCCGAGCTGTTTCGTGAGTTCTATGGGTCTGATCGGTCCCATCTGCCCTGTCCGTCCCATCGGCCCAATTGGTCGTACTTAATGGAGGCTCTTCGGGGTTCTGCGATCTTGCCTCGACTGGCCGGTGCAGGGGGTTGGCACGCCTTCTTCTTGCGGACCTGGGGGTTCTTGGGGAGAGCTCCCCCGAGTGCCTGGCGGCCGCAGCCCGTCCATGCTGTATCAACCCTGTGAGGAGGAAAGTGATACAGCATGGGCAGAAGGGCGAGGATTGGCGGTTCTCGCGGTTCCAGCCATTCCCGC
>DAOOIT010000056.1 GCA_035384565.1 Planctomycetota bacterium
ACCGTCACGGACTTCGCCCTCCGGCTTCCTGCCTGATGGCGAAAGTCGAGCTAAGGGGCCAAAGGCACCTAAGGGACATGCGGAGCGGGCGCCACGTGTCCCTTCCAGCCCTCGGGTCTCTTGGGTCCCTTTCCGCTTACCGCAGCAGCAGGCTCACGACCCTGCTCCCCTCCCGAAGGTTCCAGTACCTTCGGGAGGGTAAAGGGGAAGGAGGGCACCTCCCTGAGTGGAGGCTGCTCTCTGCGTAACCTCCCGCAGGTATTGGAACCTGCGGGAGGTGTCCTCACGATCGATGATCAAGGCCGTTCGGTTTGCAGCAGCAGGCTCACGGGCGCGAAGGGGGACATTGGGACGGTGAGCCTGCCGTCGCGGACGGGGATCGGCTCGCCGGTGGGCCGGCCTCGCAGGTCGCAGGGCTCGGCGGTCTTCGGGCGAAGGCCATCGGGCAGTTGAACTGTGCAAGGCCCCTTCTCGCCCGCCTGCTCCCAGAGGCGGAGGAGGAGACCCTCGCGGTCGGGGTTTGGGCCAAGTGCGGTGAGGATGGCTCTTTCGCGCGAAAGAGCCATACCCGTCCCCGTCGCCACAAGCCTGCCCGGAGCACCGTCAAACCACGCCGCTCGCAACGGCTGGCGCGCCTCCCACGATGGCCGCAGGAGGTCCCCCGCGGGCGTCCAGAGCCGCACGCGTACGCTCCACGAGCCGCCGATCCACTGCTGGAAGTTGGTGGAGACGGCGTTGTTGAAGAGGTGGAAGAAGACGTAGGGCTTCGTGGGCGCGAAGTCGCGTGAGTACTTCCATATCCCAGGCCGCTCCAGGCTCACGAAGGGGGTGTCCGGGGAGCAGAGCCCGATGCTCCCGCCATCCTGGCCGGTGACGGTGAGGCCGGTGTTGACGCAATAGCCGTCGTGGTTCGACGAGCGCTGGAAGTCGGTCGCGGGGTCCACGATGGAACCGAGCCGCCCAATGCGGAACTTCGGCCGGTCCACCCGCAGCGGGAAGCAGAGCCAGCCCGCCTCGGGCCAGGGATCAGGCTTCTTGTCGGTCACCGTCCACTCGAAGTCCACGAAAGGCTCCGTCGCGTAGAGCGTGACGATGACGCCGAGGGTGTAGGGGATGGCCTCGGTGGGCGGAGCGACCATCTGCGCTCGCACGCCAAGCGGGGTGTGGGCGATGCCCAGCTTCATATCCGTCGGCGAGGCCGCCACGTAAGGCTTCTCCTTGGCTGGCGGCAGGTTGTTCCTGCCCAGGTCGGCGATCGCCCAGTCCCACTTGCGGCGCAGATAGGCGTCGAGATACGCCTTCACCTGGTCGGCGTCGAAGCGCTCGTAGAGGTGCTGCCCGAACCCATATGGCGCAGTGGGGTCAACCAGCTCGGCCCCTGACCGCTTGTCCACAAGCGACGCCACACAGCCGCGTGCAGGGTCGAGGCGAACTTGGAAGAAGCCGTTCTCGATGAGCGCCTGCGCCTTGTCAACGCGCAGGCCCGAGTCAAGCGCTCTCTCGCCGGAAGGCACGTAGGTGCGGTAGCCCATCGCCGGAATCTCGCCGCCGAGGAAGCGGAGGGTGTCGCCCTCGCGCTCGACCGGCACGGGGCGATGCGTGGCGGCGTCGGCAAGGCCTTCGATCCCAGCCGGAGCCGCGACTGCAACAACCCCCCGGCGGCCCCACGGCAGCGGGTTGTAAACAACGATGCGGGGGCCTTGGACGTTGACGGCGCGGGCGAGGGCATGGAGGTTGGCTTCGATGGCGGGGGCGGCGATGGCCTCGGCCTGGCGGATGTAGGCGCCATGTTCGGCCCAGGATTCCTCGGCTCGCTTGTAGACGCCCTTGGCGTGCGCCGCCTCCCACTCGGGGCCGTAGAGGCGTTTGCCCCAGGCCTTGAAATCCAGGCCCCAGGTGTGCTCGGAGTACATCAGGCTCCGCTCGTAGGCCGCGGCCACGGCGTCCTTGGCGCTCGGCACATCCACGCCCCAGATGCGCAGCAGGGTGTTGAGGCTTTCAAGCGCCATGATGGTGGGGCGCACGTTGCGCATGATTCTCGTTTCGATGGGCATGGACATGATGCCGTGGACCCAGGTGTCGGGCATGTCGGCGCGGACGATGGGGAGGTCGGGCTTCTCGCGGCGAATGGCGTCGGCGAAGTCGCTGAGGCGGCCGAAGCGGACCTTCACCCCCGGCATCTCCTTGGCAGCGCGGTCGAGGAGCGCCCGCACGTCGGCGGGATTCGGCGGCCCCTGGTTGTCGCCCGTGTGGATGAGGGCGAGCCAGGTGGCGTGAGGCCAGTTGGCGGGCGGCCCGAGGCCCGTGCCGTAGTCGCCGGCGTACATCGTCAGCAGCCGCGAGCCATCGGGACCTTCCCACCAGAATAGCGGTGGCACGTCGGGCGTGGGGCAGGCGGCGTTGCAACCGATATGCAGGAACTCGACGCCCGCATGGACGAGCACGGTGGGGAGAATCCAGGTGTGCGACGGCACGTCGGTCATCTTCGCGTCGCGTGGCAGCGGCTGGCCGAGCGAGCGGGCGAGTTCGGAGGAGAATCGCATCCCTCGCACCAGGTCCTCCAGGTCGAGCGATTCGGTGTGGAGGGTGCCTGGGAGGGCGTGGGTGACGAGGCGGCCCTCGCGGGCGGCGTCGAGGATGCGCTTGCGGCGCTCGGGCGTCTGCTCGGGGCCGAGGAGCTGCGCCATCGGCCAGCCGGGCAGGGTCCACACGAAGCGGTTCTCGGGCGGGAGGGCCTGGGTCTCGTCGCAGACCTTGAGCGCCTTGTCAATCATCCCCGTGCGGTAATGGGCCACCACGTCGCGGGCCATCGCCGTGTAACCGATGTCGAAGTGCGTCTTGAAGACGACGACCACCTCCTTCACCGCCCCGCGGCCTACGCCCGCGGCCGAGGCGGCCAGTATTGCAGCGCAACACCAGACGGGGACGCGATTCCTCATGAGGCCGATTCCTGTGCGACAAGCGTCCCGCTTGTCGTTGGGTCAAAGAAGCCGCAAGCCGCAAGCGGGACGCTCGCAGCTACGTCGCTACATTGCGCCAGCCGATGGACTTGACGCCGGGCAGCTCGCGCAGGTGGCGGAAGACGACCTGCTCGCTGGCGAGACCGCGGCGGAAGCGCACGTTGAACGTGGCGTGCACGCGGCGCTGCTCAAGGTTCTCGTCGAACTCCTGCGACTGCACGTGCATGCCCTGGCGCTCGATGGCGTCGTGTGCGCGCGCGACGACCTCCTCGGCGCAATCGCCGCACTCGGCCACGAGGAGGATCTCGCGGTAGGTGTCGGCATGCAGTCGGTGCTCGAAGCGCGCCAGCAGGAGGAGCACCAGGAGGGCCAACAGCGTGCTGGCGACCGCGAGGGCATACGCGCCCGCGCCGACGGCAATGCCCAGCGACGCGACGAACCAGATGCATGCGGCGGTGGTGAGGCCGCGATGGGTGCTCTTGAGCTTCATGATGGCGCCCGCCCCGAGGAACCCGATGCCCGTGAGCACCCCGGCCGCAATGCGGCTGGGGTCCACGCGCAAGGTCGCATCGGCCGGCAGGCGCTGGTAGAGCTGCATCGAGACGACCATGGCCATCGTGGTGCCGAGGCAGACCATGATGTGGGTGCGCAGGCCCGCCGCCCGGCCGTGCAACTCGCGCTCGAGGCCGATCGCTCCGCCCAGCAGCGCCGCGGCGACGAGAGGCAGCAGGACCTCATGAATGAACGCGGCTTCCACGGTCACCGACGCAAGCAGGGACATGGGCATTCTCCCCCTACCGCAATATGACCTTCGCGCTGACGAGCGAATGCGGCGGCACGGTGGCGCGCAGGGTGCTGCCCTTGGCGGCCAGGTCGAAGCGCTTCGGCCGCACCTTGTTTGGCGTGTCCGGGCCGTTGCAGTCGCGAACGTCCTTCGCCGTGAGCACCTTGGCCACGACCTTCTCCGCCTTGCCGCCGCGGAGGGAGATCGTCACGTCCAGGGCCTCCGTCAGGTGCAGGTTCTGGAAGGTGATGACGCACTCGCCTCTCGCGGCATCGAGCGAGGCCGAAGCGCTCACCACGGGGTGCGGCACCGCCGCGCCGTCGCCCTTCCGCGCCTCCACCGTCGGCACGTCGTCGAGGTCCACGCGCACGGCGGCGTTGCCCATGTGGCCCTGATAGAGGTCGTAGGCGTGGTAGGTGGGCGTGAGCCACATCTTCTCCTCCTGCGTCTGGGCCACGCATTGGAGGACGTTGAGGGTCTGGGCGATGTTAGCCATCGTCACCACGTCGGCATGGCGGTTGAAGGCGTCGAAGCACGCGGCGGCGGCCAGGGCGTCGCGCAGGGTGTTCCGCTGGTAGAGTCCGCTGTCGCCCCTGGCCTCGGGGTGCCAGACGCCCCACTCGTCCACGATGACACCGATCTTGCGCCCCGTGCGGTTGAAGAGGGCGATGGCGGTGGCGGCCTCGACGATGTCCTGCTCGACCTGGAGGGCGCGGGGGTAGAGGTTGTAGTACTCGGTGTCGGTGAACTCGGTGGCATGGCCGCAGTTGTAGTAGCGGTGGACGGAGAGGTGGTCGAGCATGCGGAAGTCGCCGAGGGTTTCGAGGAACTTGCGATTCCAGTCGGGGGTGGTGTGGCCGCAGGCGATGAGTTCGATGGGCGAGGATGAGCGGCCGCGCAGGTAGCAGGCGAAGCGGCGGTACTCGCGGGCGTAGTCGTCGGGCGCGAAGCGCCCGCCGCAGCCCCAGTTCTCGTTGCCCACGCCCCAGTACTTCACGTTGAACGGCTCGGGGCTGCCGTTGGCGGCGCGATGCTGGGCGCGGGTGGTGGGGTGCGCGCAGTTGCAGTACTCGACCCAGGCGGCGGCCTCCTCGGGCGTGCCGGAGCCGACGTTGAGGCAGATGTAGGGTTCGGCGCCCGTCTGGCGGCAGAGGTCCATGAACTCGTGCGTGCCGAAGTGGTTGCTCTCGGTGTCGTGCCACCAGATGTTCAGGCGGCTGGGGCGGGCGTCGCGGGGGCCGACGCCGTCGAGCCAGTGATAGTCGTCGGCAAAGCAGCCGCCGGGCCAGCGGATGACGGGCGCGCGCAGCCGCCGCATCGCGGCCACCGTGTCGTTGCGGATGCCGCGGGTGTTGGGGATGGCCGAGCCCTCGCCCACCCAGAAGCCCTCGTAGATGCAGCGGCCCAGGTGCTCGGCGAAGTGGCCGTAGAGCATCGGGCTGATCGTCGCCAGCCTGTCCTCGACGCGAATCGTCAGCTTCGCCATGTCGGCTCTCCTCCAAGGGTGCTGCGCGCAACTATAGATGCCCCATGCCGGCGTGTCAAGCCGCTTGACACGCTTGAGGTAGGGCGTGCATACTTGCACGCGGGACGAGGAAGATGGTGTGCAGGTATGCACACCCTACCGCGAACAAGGAGCGAGGCATGGCAGCGCGATACGTCCTCATCGGCGCCGGCAGCGTGTCGTTCACCCGCGGCCTCGTGGCCGACATCATCCGCACGGGCAAGGAGATCGAGCTGGGGCTGGTGGACATCCGCCCCGAGGCGCTCGACGTGGCCGAGAAGCTGGTGGCCCGGATGGCCGCGGCCAAGGGCGCGCCCATTCGCATCACGGCATCCCTCGACCGCCGAGAGCTCCTGCCCGGCGCCCACGCGGTCATCTGCACGGTCGGTGTGGGCGGGCGCCGCGCCTGGGCCGCCGACATCACGGTGCCCCGCAAGCACGGCATCTTCCAGCCCGTGGGCGACACGGCGATGCCGGGCGGACTCTCCCGCGCGCTGCGGATGATCCCCGCAATGGTGGGCGTGGCGCGCGACGTGCTCGAGCTGTGCCCCGGGGCGCTCTTCTTCAACTACGGCAACCCGATGACCGCCGTGTGCCGCGCCATCCGCAAGGCCACGGGGGCCAACGTCGTGGGCCTCTGCCACGGCGTGCTCGGCACCGCGCAGTACCTCGCCCGCTTCATCGGCGTTCCCTTCGACGAGGTCACTTACACCGCCGTCGGCCTCAACCACATGACCTGGTTCACCGAGTTCCGCCACAAGGGCAAGGACGCCTGGCCCGCCGTCCGGGCCGAGGTCGCGAAGCGGCTCGGCGCCGCGCCCGACCGGCTGCTCGACGCCTTCGCGGACCTCGGCGACAGCCCCGAGGCGCTGGCGAAGCTCGACAACCCCTTCTCCTGGCACGCCTTCGCCCTCTACGGCGCCTTCCCCGCCGTGCTGGACCGCCACGCCATCGAGTTCTTCCCCCAGCTCATCCCCGGCGGCGCCTATTACGGCAAGACGCTGGGCGTGGACGCCTTCAGCATGGAGGCGGTGATCGAGGGCGGCGACCGCGCCTGGGAGCAGATGCGCCGCGTCGCCCTCGGCCAGGAGCCGCTGCCCGACGCCTACTTCGGCTCCGGCGGCGGCGAGCACGAGCAGGTCATCAGCATCATAGACAGCGTGGACACCGATGCCGGCCGCATCTACTCCGCCAACCTGCCCAACCGCGGCCAGGTCGCGAACCTGCCGCCCGAGGCCGTCCTCGAAAGCCCCGCCATCGCCGACGCCAGCGGCCTGCGCCCCATCGGCCTGGGCGAGTTGCCCAGCGGCCTCGCCGCCACGCTCGCCAGCCGCATCGCCGTCATCGAGACCATCGTGGACGCCGCGCTGACGGGCCGCCGCGACCTTTTCGTCCAGGCCCTCGTCGCCGAAGGTTCGGTGAGTTCGCTCACCAAGGCCCAACTCCTGGCCGACGACCTCCTCGCGGCCCACGCCGAACATCTGCCGCAGTTCGCAGGCCACTGACCGAACGGCCGCGACGCGGAACACGAGCGTGCCGCCCGGGACCGGATGGCCGAAAGGGGAGACAGGCGACTTCAGGAGTCGCGGCCCGGCGCCGGCTCGTGATGATAGGGCAGGAAGACCTGGTGGTAGAGGTCGCGCGGGTCGGTGATGACGAGGTGGTCGAAGCGCGGGTCGTTGGGCACGAGGAGAAAAGGCCAGAACTGGGCGCCGCCCAGGGCGCCGTGGCTGGCCACCTGGTCGTCGAAGCACACGAAGCCCCGTTCATCGTAGGTGCCGAAGAGGATGAGGTCGCCCGAGTTGGCGAAGCCGCCCATGCGCTCCAGCGCGCGTCGCCCGAGCGGACCCGCGTCGTCGTAGGGGGCCAGCGGGTTCTCGCCCTCGAGCACCGTCACCTCGCCGTCGAACAGGCGGCCGACGCCGCGCCGCGAGCGCAGGATCAGGCCGCCCTCCGCCGCTTTCGTAGCCACGAGGCCCACCCCGGGGTGCTGCACGAGGAAGTCCAGGACGTCGGGGAACTCGCGCCGCACGGCCGCGTCGTCGAGCCGATCGGGCCAGCGCGAGAAGTACACGTGCGCCAGCGTGCCCGAGTAGGTCACCACGAAGTCGTTGTCCTCGTCCACGTAGTATTTCTCGACGAGGTAGCTTTCGGCATTGGTGACCTTGCGCAGGAGGCCCGCGATGCCGCGCAGGATGCCGCGGGGCAGGAACCAGCGGCGCTCGGAGCGGCGCTGAAGGTGGTCGGCGTAGAGGCCGCGGGTCTTGGCGGACGGTGCGTCGGACACACGGGTTTCTTCGCGCACGCGCCGCCCCTCGAAGTGGCGGTGGAGCACCTGGCCGAGCGTGGCGCCGAAGAGGCGCAGGAACGGCTCGCCCTCGGTCTGGCCGTGGTCGGACACGACGATGAGGTCGTAGTGGCGGCCGGGCAGCCGGCGGATGATCTTCTCGATCTCGAAGATGCGGCCGAAGATGGCCCGCAGGTTTTTCAGCGCGGGCCGCGAGCGCGGGCCGTAGTGGTGGGCCAGCTCGTCGTAGCTGGCGAACGTGGTGAAGATGCGCGGCACGCCCGCGTAGACGTCGGCCATCACGGCCACGGTCTGCACCTCGCGGAAGACGACGTTCGAGAGCGCCCGCAGCACGGGGAACCAGCCCTCGACGACTGAGCTGTGGCGCCCGGTGCGCGAGAGGTAGCGGTCGTAGAGTTCGAAGAACAGCTCGCGGACGGCGGCAAAGGCGGTCATCAGCACGCGCAGGGGATGCATGAGGGCGAGCAGGAAGAGCCGCCAGCCGCCGATCTCCTCGAAGAACGAGCGCGGCACCGACGAGTTGGCCGTGAGCACGGCCCGGTCGGCATCGCCGTCCACCAGGTTCACGTAGCTCGAGCCGCCGCGCAGCACGCCCCTGCGGCCGCCGAGGCGGCCCCGGATGTACTCGGCGCTGTGGGGGCGGTTGCAGTTGATCACGCGGCGGTCGCGCCGCTCGTACCAGCGGAAGGCCGGGATGTCGGTGTTGTCGCCGTAGAACATGCCCACCTGGGCGTACGAGGTGGCGCTCGGCAGGCCGGCGGGATAGGCGTGGAGCTTGTACTCGCGGGTCCGCAGGCGGCGGCGCAGGCGCAGGAGGCGCCCCGTCTCGACGGCATAGGCGAGGTCGGCGTGGGCCAGGCCGTCAATCTGCACGCCCACGAAGCCGCGGTGCTCCATCGGCCCGCGATGGCGCCAGAGGCGCAGGGGCAGGTACTTCAGGAAGTAGTAGAGCGCGAACAGCCGTCGCGCCAGCATCATCGCTCCTCCTCTGCGGCGAGGAGGTCGGCCGTGCCGAGCAGCGCGCTGAGGTTGTGCTGCACGTAGTCCATGCGGACCGTGTGGTCGGCGTAGCTCGCGTAGAAGCCGCCGTGGGCGCGGGCGGGGTTGGGCAGCAGGTAGCTGTTGGCCGCGTCGTACTGGTGCGCGAGCTGGAAGGCGGCGGAGAGCAGGATGGCGCGGCGGTACTCCTCGGTGGCCGCGCCGAGGCGGCGGGCCAGCCGCCAGGCGGCGAGCAGGCCCTCGCAGCGGCCGGCCGCCACATCGCTCCGGGGCGGCTCGAGCGCGGCGCGCGGCGCGCCCACGTGGTCGCGCCAGCGGGCGGTGGACGGTTCTTCCTGCTCCCGGAGGATTTCGTGGGCGAGGAAGAGGCAGTAGTCGGCCTGGGCGCGGGCGGCGGCGCCCGCGGCGTGAAGCTCGTCGAGGGCCATCATCGTCCACGAGTCGGGGTGGATCATCGGCAGGTCGTGCTCGAAGTGCCAGGCGTCGCGCTGCGTGGTCATGAAGTGTGCGGCGCGGGCGATGGCGCGCGGCCAGGCGGGGTCGGGCAGGGCCCGCTGGAGCCGCACGAGCGCGAGAAATGCCTCGCCGGGGGCGAAGAGCGGCACGTGGCCGTCGGGGATCCAGCCGCGGTGCTCGGCCGGGTCGTAGTCGCTGTGGAAGAAGCCGTCGTCGCGCTGCATGAGGAGGAGGAAGCGGCCGAGGCGCTGAATCTCGCGGTCGAAGCGGCGGGTGCGGGCGGCGTCGCGGTATTCGAGCAGTGCGATGAGGCCGAGCGCCGCGGCCCCGAGCGGGCGCTGGCCGCCGTGCTCGAGCCAGGCCAAGTCGTCGCGGGTGTGCAGGTGGCGGAGCAGCCATTGGAGGGCGCGGTAGGCGCCGTCGCGGTGGCGGCGCCGGCCGGCCGCCGCGTAGAGCTGCGCGAGGCTCCAGGCCGTGCCGGCGTGGCGGGTGATCTCGTAGGCATCGTCCTCCATCGCATCGCGGGCCGCGTTGTAGAGGTAGCCGAAGCTGCCGTCGGGCCGCTGGCCGCGCAGCAGGTAGTCGCCTGCGGCCTCGGCCGCGGCGAGGAGTTGCCGGCGGGTCACGCGCTCGACAAGGGGCATGCCGCGAAAGAGGTCGAGCGGCGGCCCCGCCCCGCCGGGTCCGCGTTCGATGAAGCTCACGGTGGCGAGGCGCTCGAGGGCCACGTCGCGCGCGGCGGCCTCGGGCGCTTGGAGCCGCGTGAGGGCGTAGCGCACGAAGGCCGAGCCGTCGGGCAAGTCGAGGCGCAGGGCCTCGCTGGGCGGCACGAGGAGTTCGGCGCCCGGGGCGCGCAGGCGAAGCCCCTCGAGGCCCAGCACGGGCTGGCCGCCCAGCCGCAGCGGCTCGGCCGACGTCACGAGGTCCAGCTTCAGCCGCGCGGCGGCGAGCGTTGCGGGCGCGAGGGCGCCGCGCAGGCGGCCGGCGGCCCCCGCGATCTGCTCGAAGAGGGTGCCGGCGGCCGCCCACGCGATGAGCGGCTCTCGGCCGGGCGCGTGAACGGAGAGGAGGACCGGCCGGCCGGTCGCGCGCAGGAGCTTGGCCGGCATCGTGGCGGGGTCGAAGGCGACCTCGCCGCCCGATGCGAGGGCGGCGCGCGCCAGGCGCAGCATGGCCTGGCGGTCGGCGGGGGTGAAGTGCTCGGGGTCGTCGGCCCGAGGCACGTCCGCCGCCCACCCGCCCGCCGCGGCGGCCAGCAGGAGGCCACTGTACGCCAGGACTCGCCACATGGGCTGGATGATAGCCCGTGGGGCGGAGGATTGTCAACCCGCGCTCTGCGCTGGGTGCGTGCAGGGAAAGCAGGTGATCGTATGGCACAGGCACCCCCACCTGTGGCGGACATTGTGGGCGGCGTGTCCACACGCCGCGAACCGCGGGACGGGGACGTCCCGCCCACAAGCAGAGCCGAGGGCGGCTGTGCCACACAATCCGGGTTGCTGGAGGGCAGGGTCACCCACTTTCCCGGTTCAGACCCCGCACCCTCTCCGCCTTTGACCGAGCCGCGATCCTGGGCTAGAATAGGGATGGGGAGGCGGACCGTATTGCCCGGCAACGCGAGGGGACGGCGCATGAGGGAAACCATCGAGCACTTCCGCAACCTGCTGGTCGCCCGCATGGGCGTGCTGGAGGAAGAGATCCGCCTCGCCGAGGCGCTCTACAAGGAGCGGCACGGCGATTACCGCGACGTGACGCTCGAGAACGTGGCCGTCTTCGAGCGCCAGGCCCACGACATCGCCAAGGCGCGCGAGCGGCTGCGGACGATGGACCTCGGGAGTTTCGCGTCCATCGAGGAGTACAAGGAGGCGGTGCTCGCCACGCTGCGGAAGCTCTACGATTCGCGGGTGGCCCTGCGCTCGGCCGTGCGCATGCTCATGGAGTGCGTGCGGGACCTGCGCTGTTGAAATCCCCTCCCCGCCGGCCTATACTGGCAACAGGGGATGAGGAGCGTTCTGCCATGCGCTGGCATCGCCTGGTCCTGGCCGCCGCCTTCGGCCTCGCCGCCGCCAGCCCCGCGGCCGGCGACGTCGTCCACCTGAAGTCCGGCGGCCGCGTCGAGGGCGCCATCGTTTCGCGCACCGACGCCGAACTCGTGGTGCAGACGGCGGCGGGCAAGGTGACGCTCAAGGCCGCCGAAGTGGCCCGCATCGAGACCAAGGCCAGCCCGCTCGACGTCTACCGCGAGATGGCGGCCAAAGTGAAGGACAACGACGCGGACGGCCACTACGCCCTGGGCCTCTGGTGCCAGGACAACAAGCTGGTGCGCGAGGCCCGGCAGGAGTTCGAGAAGGCGCTCGCCCTCGACGCCAACCACAAGGGCGCCCGCGCCCGCCTCGGCTTCGTGCTGCGCGACGGCCAGTGGCTCACCGAGGCCGAGGCGAAGAAGGCCGACGGCCTGGTGCGCATGGGCGACAAGTGGGTGACCGAGGAAGAGCGCCTGCGGGCCGAGCAGCGCGAGAGCGCGGCCGCCTGGGTCAAGCGCTTCCGCCAGCTCGCGGCCATGCGGCCCGCGACCGAGCAGGCCGTGGCCGACCGCCTGCGCGAAGCCATCGGCGACCGCCCCCGCGCCGTGCCCGATGCCGCCTTGCGCTACGTGCTCGAGGAGATGATCAAGGAGGCGATCGAGGGCTCGCGCGACCGCACGGGCGATGCGCGGCTGGCCATCGTGAGCCTCCTCGCCGCCTCGCGCGGCGACGAGAATGCCGAAACCCTGCGCCGGGCGGCCGTGCGCGACATAGACGGCCGCGTGCGCGCCGCCGCCATCAAGGCGCTCGCAGCCCAGAACGACGTCGAGAACACCGCCTACTTCGTCGGCCTGCTCCAGCGCTTCACCAGCGCGAAGGTGCGTCTTGAGTCCGACAAGGAGACCCGCAACACGGCCCGCCGCGTGCTGCGGCGCGCCTCGGAGGCCCTGGCCGGCCTGGGCGACCCCCGCGCCATTCCCGCCCTCGCCAACGCCCTGAGCGTGCGCTTCCGCATCAAGGCCAGCGACGACGAGCTGCCCCCGCTCAACATCAGCCTGGGCAGCAGCTCCGTGGCCGACATGGCCGTGGTCACCGACCAGTTCGGCCGTACGATCCAGGTCCCCATCACCGAGAACACCAACTGGGGGGTGGACCTGGGGCAGGAGCGGGACGTGGAGGACCCCTTCTTCTTCAACGACGCCGCCTACAACGCCCTCCGCGGCCTGACCGGGCAGGACTTCTCCCACGACAAGCGTGCGTGGCTGGCCTGGTGGTATCGCAACCGCCACAACCTCGAAGACTGAGCGTGCGCCTGCTGCATGGCATGCCCTCCTCTACACGCGTCTACGCGTGCCTGGCACACTTGGAAGATGTAACTTACGCGCTGTCTATGCGTGCCTGGCACACTTGGAAGATGTAACTTACGCGCTGACAAGGGGTTCTGTAGGCGCATGTCAACGGATGCGCTGGGAGGGGCGAGTGCGCCAGAGCCCGGACCCTGGGTGGAGTGATGCGGTTGGCAGACAGGATGCCTCCCTCACACTGTGGGGTCCCATGCTGTATCACCCCTGAGGGGAGAAGGTGAGCAAGTATGAGCGGACTGGCGAGAATGGGCGATTCTGGGCTTTCCAGCCATACTGATCCTGCCCGGGCGGTGAGCAGATATGGACGGAAGGCCGAGAACGGGCGATTGGCGGCGATCCGGGGACGCGGCCCGTGCGGAGAAACCGCGCCGACGGGAGGGGGACCCTGGGCAGAGCGTGACGGCGGCGCTCAGGATGGCGGGGGCTCGGGGTCGGCCGGCCGGCTGGCTTCGGCGTCGTGCTTCGGCGCGGTCGGGTGGCCGAGCTTGGCCTTGAGGCGCTCGAGGTCGCGCTGGCGGCGGGCCTCGTCGGCCCTGCGGTCGCGGGCGCGGGTGACAAGGAGCGCGGCGCCGATGATCACGGCCGTGGCGGCCACGGCGACCACCAGGATGATCTGGTAGGTCGGGTCGGTGCCGATGTTGCTCTCGTCAATGATCCGCAGGCGCTGGGCCACGATGATGGGGCTGTGGACCTCGTAGCCGCCCTCGCTGCGATAGGTCCATTTCTTGAGGAAGTAGCCGTAGAGGACGACGCCGTCGCTGGAACGCACGCCCTCGGGCACGTGGAGGCAGTAGAAGGTGTTGATCTTGCGGTCGCGGTCGGCGATCTGGCCGTAGAAGACGTCGGGCATGTCCAGGATGTTGTCGGGCGGGAGGGCGATGCGGATCAGGCGGCGGAGCTGGCCCACGACGGCCACGGGGCGGCCGCGGTAGAGCTCGGGACGGTTCACGAAGTCCAGATACGTCAGGTTCGTGCTGGCCTTGGCCTTGAGGTCGTCGAACGAGGTCTTGCGGGCGCGGTTGAGCAGCCAGTAGAGGGGGCGGGCCTCGGCGCGGTTGCCGTCCACGATGGGGCCGGGCATCCGCGCCTCGTCGAGGTAGGTGAGCGGGTCGAACTGGCGGGCCACCACCACGGCCACGTGCAGGTCGGGGTCGGTGAGGCGCTCGGGCTCGCTCACGCGGGCCTTGAGGAAGCGGCCGCAAGCCGTCACGCGGTCGTAGCGCAGCGCGCCCTTGAGCTTTTCGAGGCTGTAGACGTCGTAGAGGTGCCCTTTGGAGTCGGGCGGGGCGTTCTCGGCGCGGACGCGGTAGACGTAGACCTTGGAGAGCGCCATCGGGTTTTCGGGCAGGGGCTGCTCGGCCATCTGCATGATCTGGCCGCTGACGCGGACGGCTTTGCCCCGCCACTCGGCCCCTTTCTCCCAGAGCGCGGTCCACGCCACCTTCGTGTCGGCCTCGGCCCTCAGGGCCTCCTGCTTGTCGTTGAAGACCTTGTAGAGCATGTAGAACAGCGGGGCCGACTCGAGGTCTGTGTTCTGGTCAATCACTTCCTCGAGCGTCTTGGGGTCTTTGAGGAAGGGGAACTTCTTCTCGGCGTCCTCCTTGGGGAGTGCGATGGGCCTGGGCGGCGCCACGGGCGTGAGGGGACCGAGGTCGGGCTGCTCGTGTTCGGGGAGCTGGCCGATATCCTTGGGGTTCACGGGCGGCCCGGCCTCGATCACCTCGCCGTCCTCCTTCGCCGCGCCCTCGCCCTCGAGGGCCTGCCGCCCCCAGCGGTTGAGTTCGAACATCACGAGCACGACGACCACGAGCAGAACGAGCATGGCGCCCAGTTTGATGCGGTTCCAGCGCATCGCGTGCTGATGCTTCTCGCGGAGCATGGGTCCGAGGTCCATTCCGGCCTCCTCTCTCTGGGGCGTCACAGGCCGACCGTTACCGCGCCCGTGCGACGCATCTTGCGGCACGTGGAGCAACGGTCGCAGCGGGGCGTATCGCTGTGCCCGTGGACCCCGATGTCCTCATCCCTCATTCTATCACCCCGCGCTCCGGACCGCAACGGGATCCCGCCGCCATCCGGCCCCTGCCCGCCGGGCGACTAGGCGGGCCTGTCTGTCGGGTCTGCCGCATCCGACGAGTCGGCCAAGCGGTCCGGGCTCGTGCCGCATCGCCATTTCCCCCGCAAGGGGCGCCAGAGCATGCCGCCGTCTGGCGTGCTGCCAAGGCGAATCAATGGCGCGCGGCGAGCAGCGGGCGGTTGACGATGAGGAGTTCCTGGCCGCTCACCTTCTGCTCCTTGCGCCCTTTGGCCTTGGCGTCGTTGGTCACCGCGTAGCGGCCGCAGTACTTCCACTCCAGCGGGACGAGTCGCCATATCGCCTTGTCAGCGTACAGCTTACGCACCTCGGGCCTATCGTCGTAGGAGATCATGGCCCTGGCGGGCGAGGCGGCGAGGAGGTTGCGGAGGGCCGTGTGCGCTTCGATGGGGAAGTGCCCCTCGTAGAGCTTCGAGGTCGGCACATCCAGGCTGTCGCGGTAGTAGGGCGGGTCGGCGTAGATGAAGGTGTCGGGCGTGGCGCCCTCGAGGCACTGTTCGAAGGGGAGGTTGGTGATCTTCACGCCCTGGAGCTTCTCGGAGCAGGCGCGAAGGTGCTTGAGCTTCTTCTTCAGGTTGCCCCAGCCCTCGGGGTTGCTGAAGTAGAGGCGCGAGCGGCGGGCGGGGTCGTAGACGACGCGCCCGGTCCACACGGTGCGGTTGATGAAGTAGTACTGGACGGCGCGTTCCAGGAGTTTGTCGTCGCCGCTGGCCTTCATGAGGTCGTCGCGACCGCACCAGTAGTCGAAGGTTGCGCGTAGCGTTGCCTCGTTGGAGGCGGGTTGCTTGCGACACAGGGCTTCGAACTCGTCAAACTGGTCGCGAAGGGTCTTCCAGAAGGCATAGAGGCCTGGATGTAAGTCGTTGATCCAGTTGTGCTTAGCCTTCGGCTTGTGGAAGAAGAGGCCGCCGCCGCCGAAGAAGATCTCGCGGTACTCCTCGTGCTCGGGGATGTACGGAGCGAGGAGTCTGGCAACACGGCTCTTGCCGCCAGGGTAGCGCAGGGGAGAACGCAGGGAATCGTGATGTTGTGGCATATTGGATGGCGGGGAGGAACTTCTTTCGAGAAGTTCCTCCCCGCACCCCTCTTCAAGAACTTCCCGTGTGAGAGTTCTTGGGAAGGAGGGACCTGGGGAGGAAGCCCTTCCTGCAAGACGGGCTTCCTCCCCGCTTTCCTTTCTCTAAGCGGTCTCGAGTTTCTCGAGGGGCTTGAAGTGGCCGAAGTAGACGTCGGCGCCGGGCACGGGGGCGGCCCAGCGGACGCCGTTGGCGAGGATCTTCATCACGCCTTCGTGATAGTAGGTCGGATAGGTCTCGTGGCCTGGGCGGAAGTAGAAGATCTTGCCCTTGTGGCGGCGGAAGCAGCAGCCGCTGCGGAAGACTTCGCCGCCCGCGAACCAGCTCACGAGCACCAGGGCGTCGGGCTCGGGAATATCGAATCGTTCGCCGTACATTTCCTCGTGGGGGATTTCGATATACTCGCCAATGCCCTGGACGATGGGGTGCCCTGGCTCGATGACCCAGAGGCGCTCCTTCTCGCCGGCCTCGCGCCACTTGAGGTTGCACGAGGTGCCCATGAGGCGGCGGAAGGGCTTGGAGAAGTGGCCCGAGTGCAGCACCACCAGCCCCATGCCGTCCAGCACGCGGGCGACCACCTTGTCCACGATGGCGTCCCTCACCTCGTGGTGGGCCATGTGGCCCCACCAGATGAGCACGTCGGTGGCGGCCAGCACGTCGTCGGGCAGGCCGTGGTCGGGCTCGTCCAGGGTGGCGGTGCGCACGTCGAAGCCGGTGCACCCGCGCAGGTAGCGGGCGATGGCGCCGTGCATCCCCTCGGGGTAGATTCTGGCGATCTGCTCGTTCTTCTTCTCGTGGCGGCCCTCGTTCCACACGGTCACGCGAAGCGGCTCGGACATGGGCGGGAACTCCTGTGCTGAGGGGGACGGCCGGCTCACACTTCGACGGGCTGGCCGCTGGCCAGCGAGCGGTCCACCGCCAGGCTCAGGGCGAGCGACTTGCAGGCGTCGGCGTAGGGCGACAGCACGTTGTCCTCCTTGCCCTTCGTGCGGACGGCGGCGATGAAGGTCTCGTCAATCGCCTGGCCGTAGTCGGCCACGTTGCGAATCTCCTCGGTGCGCGCGGCCTCGCGGGTGGTGACCGACTGGCGCTCGACGTACTCGATGCGGCAGTCGGTACAGAAGATGTCTATGCCGCACTTCCCGCCCGCCTTGAGGCAGCAGGCCGAATAGACGGTGGCGACCAGGCCGTCCTGGAAGACCAGCGTGGCCGCCGACACGTCCTCGACGTCGTAGTTGGGCACGGCGGTCATCAGGCCCCGGCTGGCGGCGGCGTAGACGGTGCGGACCTCGCCGAAGAGGTAGCGCATCATGTCGAAAATGTGGGTGGTCTGCTCGGTGTGCTGGCCGCCGCTCTGGGCCTTCACGCGCCACCACGCCACGCCCGGCATGCCGCCCATCCAGTAACCCATCGCCGTGGCGATTTTGTGCTTACGCAAAATCAGACGCAGCTTGGCGATGATGTCCTGGTATCTATCCTGGTAGCCGACGGCAGAGACGACGCCCGCCTTGGCGATGGCGTCGCGGATCTGGAGAGCGGTCTCCATGGTCGTGGCGATGGGCTTCTCCACGAAGAGGTGGCAGCCGCGCGCCACGGCGTCGAGCTCGAACTGCCCGTGGGCGAAGGGCGGAGTGCACACGTAGACGGCGTCGGGCCGGGTCGCGTCGAGCATCTTGCGGTGGTCGGCATAGGCCTTGGCCTTGTACTGCTTCGCGCGGGCCTTGGCCCGGTCGGCCTGCACGTCGCAGAAGCCCACGAGCTGGACATCCTGGATCTTCTCGAGGTGGCTCAGGTGGTAGCCAGCAATGCCACCGGAGCCGATGAATGCGACCTTGATGGCCATCGCGGACTCTCCAAGCAGGGGGGATGGTGGACAGCCAGGCTCACGATCCCGGCAGGTCGGGGCAGTCTAGCGCCGGGCCGAGATGGAGTCAAGCGCTGTGATTACACAATTTTACATTGAGTTTACACCAGTATGACACCGGGCCTATCTCATTCTGAATATTATACTTGCGTGCAGCCCACTCGGCTGCTCTATAGACGTAAGTGGCCGAAGCATCGGGCAGAAAAAATGAAACATTCCGCCCCCTGGCGCGACTAATAGTGTGGAGGGGGGAAAGGAGGTGCACCGTGCTCTGCCAGCGCCCCCGGTGTGGAGCACACGTGCCCGACGGTCGCCGGAAGTATTGCTCCGATCGTTGCGCGCGAATCGTCAATCGCGATAGCTCGGCCGCGCGCGCCCGTCGCCGTGCCGCCGCCATCGAGGCCAAGGGCGGCCCGCATGTGGGCATGCGCCTCTGCCTCTCGTGCAGCCGGTTCTTCCTGTCGGAAGGCCCGTGGAACCGCATCTGCCCCAACTGCACCGAGCGCAACGTGGCCGCGCCGCCGCGCGCCTCCGCGGTGCACGTCGGCCTCTCGGCTCACACGTGCGACGTGGGCCGCCTCGTCGGCCAGTGACCCGCCGCCGGGTTGGCCAGGGCCGTCCCGCGGCCCTGCCGCTTGACATCCGGCTCCAGGCTGCCATGATAGCCTGCCATGAGCCGCGTCCTCTACGTCATCACCGAGCTCGACGTGGGCGGGGCGGAGAAGGCCCTGGCCGAGTTGGCCGCGCGCCTGAGCCGCGCGGCCTATGAGCCCGAGGTGGCCTGCCTGAGCGGCCGCGGCCCGCTCGGCGCCGACCTGCGCGCGCGCGGCATCCCCGTCCACTTCCTCGACGGCCGCGGCTGGTGGGACCTGTGCGCCCTCTGGCGCCTGCGCCGCCTGATCCGCAGGGCCAACATCGTCCACAGCTTCCTCTACCACGCCAACATGGCGGCGCGCCTCGCCGCCATCGCCTCCGGCGCGCTCGTGGTCGGCTCGGCCCGGGTCGCCGAGCGCTCGCGCCCCCTCCGCCGCCGCCTCGAGGGCCTCACCCATCCGCTCGTGGATGCCGAGGTCTGCGTGTCCAGCGGCGTGCGCGACTTCATGGCCGCCGGCGGCTTCCCGCGCAGGAAGCTCGTGGTGATCCCGAACGGCGTGGACGCCGCGAAGTTCGCCGGCCGCGACCCGGCCTTCAAGGCCCGGCTGGGCCTTCGCCCTGAGGCCCCGCTTGTCACCACGATCGGCCGGCTCCACGAGCAGAAGGGCATGGATGCGTTCGTGCGGGCGGCCGCCTCGGTGCGCCGCTCGCGCCCCGAGTGCCACTTTCTCGTCGTGGGCGCCGGCCCGCTCGAGGGCGAGTTGCGCGCCGCGGCCAGGGCGCTCGGCCTCGCCCAGGGCATCACCTTTCTCGGCCACTGCGACCACGTGCCCGCCGTGCTCCGGGCCACCGACGTCTTCGTGCTCGCCTCGCTCTGGGAGGGGATGCCCAACGTGGTGCTCGAGGCCATGGCGGCGGGCGCCCCAGTCGTGGCCACCCGCGTGGAGGGCACGGTGGACCTCCTGGAGCACAACGAGACGGGACTGCTGGTGATGCCGCGCGACGTGCCGGGCCTCGTGAGCGGCATCCTGCGCCTGCTCGACGAGCCCGCCACGGCCCGCCGCCTGGCCGATGCCGCTCAGGCCCGCGCCCGCGAGCATTTCAGCCTCGACACCATGGTCCGCCGCCACGAGGCCCTCTACGCCGAGCTTCTCGCCCGTCATTCATAGCTCGCGCCCAAGTCCCTGAGCCGAACGGCCGGCTCCGGCACAGGCACCAGGTCGGTCAGGTGCACCACCCGGTCGCGCAACTCGAGCACGAGGCGCGTGACCCTGACGGGGAAGTCCACGCGGCCTTCGGCGGTGAAGTGCCAGTCGCAGCGCTCGGGGCCGTAGAAGCCGCTGGCGTACCAGGTCAAGAGCTTCACCTGGAGGTAGTTCCAGCCGTCGAAGTTGATGTAGCTGCGGGCCTTCCAGTCGCCCACCATCCAGCCCTCTTCGCTGGCCGAGATGGAGAAGAAGCGCTCGCCCTTGGCGTCCTCGATCTCCCACATTACGCGGCCCCACGACGAGTTGCCCTTGACCCAGACGCCGAGAGCCTGCGGCTCGCCCGGCACGGGGATCGGGTCCTTGGGCTTGAGGACGAGGTAGCGGGGGCACAGGGGCGGCACGTCGGGCTGGGGCAGGAGCTTCACCTCCAGCGCCCTGCCCTTCTCGGCGTCGTCTCTTGCCGCGATGTCGAACTTGCCCTGGCGACGGGGGAAGTCGAAGTGCCCCTTCTCCAGCGCCGCATCGCGCTCGGCGACGGCCGCCCACTTGCCCGCATCGCAAAGGTCATCCACGACAGTCCGTTTGGCGGGCGGGGCTTCGCAAGCCGTGGGGCCTCCGACGGCCTGGGTGATCCTGGACGCCGCTCGAAGGTAGATGGGCAGGCTCGAGACGCGCAGCTTGCCATCGAGGGCGTTGCCCATCGAGTCGCTGGCCGTATAGCGGGCGTCGCCCTCGAACCCCAGCGTCACCTCGCGCTCGCCCCGGGGCGTCCAGAGAGCGTAGACCCATTCGGCGCCGCGCTGGAATTCGCAGAGGTAGAGCGAAGGGGAGTTGCTGGGGAGGTAGCGGGTGAACTTCGCGCCATCCAGCTCGCGGGTGAGGGTGGCGAGGGCCACGTAGCTGGGCTTGGGGTGGAGCAGCGGCCAGCGGTGGAGGAGCCCCGTGCCGCCCCAGCGGCTGTAGTAGTAGGAATCGCCCACGTCGTGCAGCAGGGCCACGTTGATGTGCGGCGCGCCGTAGGCCAGGCACTGGAGGCAGTCGCGGGCGTAGAGCTCGGCCTGCTCCCGCTCCGTCAGGCAGCCGGGCGTGGTGGGGCGGCCCCGCCACTCGTAGGTCGTGGTCACGGGCACGTCGTACTTGTAGAGCTTCTGGTACTCGCGCTGAAAGTACAGGCTCTTGAACGCCTGGGGCGGGTATTCCGGCATGATGAGCTGCCCGAGGTCCTCGTCGCCGAAGGCGTCCACCAGCTCGCGCGGGTAGCCGCGGCGCATGAACTCCACGGCGAACGGCAGCGAGCTGTTGCCGAAGATGAGCTTGATCTGCGGGTGCTTCGCGCGGTAGAGCTTGCTCACCTCGATGGCCTGGTCCCAGAGCTTCTGGAACTGCGCCTCCTGCTTCTCGCTGAGCTTGGGCACGGGCTGGCCGATGAACTCGGGCGGGAAGACGATGGGCTCGCCGAAGCCGCTTTCGTGGAAGATGAGCGCCCATTTCGCCTCGGGGTGCGCCTTCACCGCCGCGTCAATCGCCTTCTCGGTGTCCGCGGCCTTGGCCCGCATCAGGTTGGGCAGCATCGAGACGGAGAGGCCGTGCTTCGCCAGTTCCTCGCCCGACGGCCCCGAGCCGCCCGGGCACACGTGGCGGAAGCCGAGGCGCTGGAGCAGCGGCGCCACCTCGGCGACGTCCTTCGTCCCAATATGGCTGTCCCTGAACCACCACGTCCCAAATGGCGACTCTTGTGTGGGCGGCGTGTCCCCATGCCGCGGTACGCGGGACGGAGATGTCCCGCCCACGACCCCCGCCTTCCGCGTGTCGGGCGGCAGCACCGCGAAGCTGGTCGTCGTGTCCCACACCGGGTCGCCGTCGCGGGCCAGGCGAATGTCGGCCTGGGACCAGCCGAGCCTCGGGCCGCCCACGTCGAGGCGAACGATCTGGGTCTTTCCCGCCTCTACGGCCACTTCCTGGCTCAGCGTTCGCTTTGCGCCGTAGAAGTCGGCGATGTCGCAGACCACCTCGCCGCGGAAGCCCGCCTCGGAAACGTTGGCCACGTTCAGCACCAGCTCGGGCCTCTCGGTGGCATAGAAGATGTTGCCCACCTGCTTCGGGGCCAGCCGCACGCGAATGGGGGAGCGCTCGAGCGTGAGGGCAAACACGCGAACCGCGCTCGGCCTGCCCAGCGGCTTCGTCGAGTAGTTCGCGTGATTGAGCTTGGCGACCCGCCCCAGCTCCTTCGTCAGCTCGAGGTCGAGCGACTGCGTCGAGCGGCCGCAGACGACGCCCTTCTCGTCCAGCACGTCCGCGATCTGGCCGCTTCGCAGCGGGACTCGGATCTGGCGGAGAGCGCCGGGCGCGGCTGGCTCGACGCGCACCGTGGTGTCGGCGATCGCGTCGCCCCGCCCGCCGGAGTCGAAGGAGTCGCCGAGGAAGCGCGTGAGGCGCAGCGTGAGCACGGGCGTCTTCGCGGGATCGGGGTCCACTGCGCACAGCAGGTGCGCCCAGGCGTACTCATCGGTCGGCACGGCGAGGATGATGCTCTCGGGCGTGCCGTCGTGGGCGCTGCGGGTGTAGTAGTCGTCGGTGAACTCGTCGGGGCCAACGCTCTCCATCAGCCAGCGCGAGAGGCCGACGTCAATGGACTCGTCGGGTGCGGCCACGTGGAAGGGCACGCCGCCCAGGGTCTGAGGCCCCGGAGCAAGGTTTGCCTTGGCCGCGCCGGCCTCTCCTGCCCGCCGGTAGCCGCCGAGGCGGATGGGCACGTAGCGGCCGTGGTCGGCGCACTTGCCCACCGAGGCGGCGAGGAGACTGTGGCCTGCCTTCAGCGCGAGCGTGAGCGTCGCCGCGGCCAGCTCGGCCCGTCCGAGGTAGCGGTCGTCGAGCCAGAAGGCGACGGCGCCCAGCTCAAACTCGAGGCGGAGCTCCACGCGATGGGCGGTCGCGGCGGGCAACTTGTCCCAGCCGTCGAGGGCCTTCTTCAGGTCGGCCCCATGGTAGAAGTGGGGATTCGGCCGCACCCAGTGCGTGCCGCGGAAGAGCCAGGGTTGCCCGAGCCGCCGCAGCGAGACCTCGATCCCCGCGTCCCGGGCGATCTCCTTCTTCCACGGCCACGGCGACTGGGGCAGGTCCTTGGCCGCCAGCACCAGCTCGACCACGCCCTTGTCGGCGTCGGCGGCGCGGACGACGAGGGGCTGGTCGAGCCTGCCGAGGGTAAGCGCCAGCTCGACCGACTGCCCTCCCTGCACGGGCGCTGAGATCGTCGCCGCCTCGCCCTCGCCCTTGAGGGTCCAGCCGGCGGGCAGTTCGGCGCAGAGGGCGCGAGCGGCGAGCGCGGCCCACAGGGCCAAGACATTCCGGCGCATCAGGGTGGCTCCAATCAGGCTTGTCGGACTTGTCGGACTTGTCAGACTTGTCAGACTCGCCGGACTCGTGGGACGAGTCCGGCGAGTCCGACAGGCTCAAGCGTATCGGTCGCTGATCGAGCGGACCAGCTTGACCCAACGCCGCAGGTTTTCGGGCTTGCCCTGGACCGTTTCCACGTCCTTCAGCGTGATGTCCACGTGGCAGCCCTTGGCGGCCTCCATCGCGTCGGTGACGACTCTGCGGATGAGGTCGCGGTCGAAGCCGCAGCAGATCATCTGGGCGGGGTTGGGGCGCCACGAGAGCACGTAGTCGGTGCCGATCTGCTCGGCGCACTTCGCCACGTCGGCCCGGGGCGTGACGGCGATGCGGCGCAGGTTCGGCACCTGGCGCAGCATGTCGATCTTCCGCGTGAGGTCCTCGCAGCACCCGTAGGCCGCGAGGCCGAAGCGCGCCATGATGGGAAGCTGGTACTGAAGCAGGAACTCGTCGTGCATGGCGGGCGAGACCAGGGTGTACTCCTGCGCGGCGACGAAGACCCAGAGCCTGTCGCGCGTGACGGGGCGCGGGTCGGCCGAGGGATCGGGCAGTTCGGTGGCGTAGGGCATGGCCTGGTTGGCGTGGTTCAGGAGGCGCCAGTCGCCCGCCAGCTCGGCCTCGGTGTGCGTGGTGAGAATGGCGTCGCTCATGAACCTCAGCACGCGGTGCAGCCAGGCGGCGTTGTCCACCATGTCGAGCATGAGCTGGTCGAGCCCGCGAAGCTGCGTGAGGAGGGTCGAGATGTCGCCGTTCCAGCCGGTGAGGGCGGGCGACCGGTCCACGGCGACGGGCAGGATGTCGCCAATGGCCTCCTGGAGGCGGGCCGCGTGGCGGGCCGTGGCCTCCTCGTCCACCCAATGGTGGGCAAAGGTCAGCCGCTGCGCGTCGTCGAGGTCCACGAGACTGGGCCGGAACTGCCACGAGCCGCGCGGGTCGGTCTTCTCGCTGTGGCGCACGGGCAGGCCCCACAGCCCCTCGCGCGGCGTGGCCACCCGCGCCCGCACAGTGAGCCAGGGCTCGAGCACGTAGTCGTCGCCGATCGTGTCCTGGAACAGCATCTGCCGCAGCCAGGTCTCGTAGGGACGGTAGAAGGGGTCCTGGCATTCGAGGCGCGACTCGGGCGCCTCGTGCCAGGCGGCGAGCCAGCGCACGTAGAGCAGGGGCCGCGTGCGCTGAAGGCTGTTGTGGCGCCGCCACAGGTCGCGCCGCTCCTCGTAGGTCGGCTTGCGGCAGGCGTCGGCGTAGCGCGTCGCCAGCTCGCGCAGCACGCGAACATCGCGGTTCATCGCACCAGGGCCTCCAGCACGGCCGCCACGTCGCCCTCGGTGAACTTGCGGGGGTTGGCCTTGAGCGAGCCCGAGGGCAGACTCTCGGCCGCGATGGCCGCGAAGTCCTCGCGGGGAATCGTCACGCCGTCGAGGGCGCGGCGCAGGCCGAAGCGCTCGATCAACCGCTCCACGAAGGCCACGATATCATCCTCCGCCAGGCTCGACAGGCGGTCGTACTTGTCGCCCACGTGCGCGCGGTTCAGGCGCATCACGTGCGGCATCAGCAGCGCGCACACCACGCCGTGCTCGAGGCCGTAGCGCGCGCCGAGCGGATGGGCCATGCCGTGCACCGCGCCCAGGCGCGCGTTGGCCAGGGCCATGCCGGCCATCAGGCTGCCGTAGGCGCACTGCTCGCGGGCCGCCAGGTTCGAGCCGTCCGCCCACGCCGCGGCCAGCCACCCGATGAGGCGGCGGGCCGCCTCGAAGGCCAAGGCATCGGTCAGCGGCGTCGCGTGGATCGAGGTGAAGCTCTCGATGGCCTGCACCAGCGCGTCCATCCCTGCCGCCGCCGTGACGCGCGGCGGGCACGAGAGCGTGAGCTCGGGGTCCACGATGGCCACGGCGGGCATCATGCACTCGGCGCGAATGCTCTGCTTGAGGCGGCGCGCCCGGTCGCTCAGCACGGCGTTCTTCGTCACCTCGGCCCCCGTGCCCGACGTGGTGGGGATAGCGATGAACGGCAGGCCGGGCTGCGCGATGGCGCGGCCGAGCACGAAATCGGCGGTCGGCTCGCGCTCGTGGACGAGGGCCGCGATGGCCTTGGCCGCATCGAGCGCGCTGCCGCCTCCGAGGCCGATCACCACCTCGCACTGCCCCTCGAAGCAGGCCCCGCGGCCGGCGTCCACCGTCGTCACGTCGGGGTCGTGTTCCACCTGATCGAAGACCGTGGCCTCGACGCCCGCCTCCCTCAGCGACGCCAGCACGCGGTCGGTGGCCCCGCTCGTCCGCATCGCCGAGCGTCCCGTCACCACGAGTGCCCGCGTGCCCAGCCTCGCGGCCCGCTGGCCCACGCAGCCCACTGAGCCGATGCCCGTGACGATCTCGCGTGCGGTGGTGAATGAGGGCATGCTTCGCTCTCCTCCGGCGTCCCCGGCCGCTCCCAACGCTGCCATTCTATCAGAAAACGGCAAGAAGCCAAGCGGCACACGTTGTTCCCGAGCCTGTGTCCCCCGAGAGGATTCTGGATTGCGGCTTGCGCGGGGCCGGCGATTATGGTCCAATGGCGTCCTGTGACCATGTGGCCGCAACCTCGTTTGGAGGAGTTGAGATGCGGAAGCTGGGTGTGGCGCTGGCGGTGTTGAGCGTGGCCGGTTTGCTGGCCGGCTGCGGCGGCGAAGGCGGAGGCGGCGGCGGCAGCACGCCGAAAGCCGCATTCGAGGCGATGTGGGCGGCGGCCAAGGCCGGCAATCAGAAGGCGATGATGGCCTGCTTCTCCGAGGTCTGCCGCTCGAAGATGGCCGAGATCGAGAAGATGTTCGCCGACATGCCGAAGGAACTCAAGGAGGGCAAGGAGAGCATGGCCGGCGAGCTCATGGCCAAGGCCAAGAGCGCGAAGGTCGAGATCGGCGCCGAGAAGATTGACGGCGACAAGGCGACCCTCGAGGTCACCACCGACGGCCGCAAGGACACCCTCGAGTTCATCAAAGAGGGCGGCGCCTGGAAGATGCACATCTCCGAGCTGGCCAACCTGGACCTGGATCAGATGAAGAAGGCCATGGAGATGCTGAAGAACATGCCCAAGGGCGTGATGGAGGGGCTTCAGAAGGGCATGAAGGACGCCCTGAAGTAACACCCGGGCGCAGAGAGCGCCGTGAAGTCTGGCTCGTGCCCGCTGTTGCCTCAAGGGCGGCAGCGGGCACGATCGTTTCAGGGGCAAAGGGAGGGGGAACCCGCTACTTCTTCCAGGCCTCGGGCAGCCGGGTGAGCTGGCCGTCCACGTCGAGCCGCCGCACCCAGGCCCGCCCGTCGCTGGCATAGAAGCCCACGTAGCCGGGCTCGAGCTGCGGCGAGTTGAAGGCGAAGAGGAACTTGCCGTCGAAAAACACGCGCACCAGGGAGCCCTGGCACTCGACCTTGGCCTCGTACCACTGGCCCTCGGGCTTCGTGAAGCCGCCGCGGCGGTCGAGCTCCTTGCGGGGCTGGCCTGGGGTGACGAGGTAGAGGACCACGTCTCGGCGCCCGATCTCGACGGCGTGGTAGCTGTTGCCGCTGGTCGAGCCGAAGATGAGGCCCACGGCGCGTTCGCCGGCGCCCACCGGTTCCTGCTTGAACTGGAAGGAGACCTTCGTGTTGGCATAGCTCCTGTCGCGGCGGAAGACGGTGATGGGCTCCTTGGTCTTCAGGGCGTCCAGGTAGAACATCCCATCGCGGATTTCGGCGAGGTTCGACGAGCGGATCCAGTCGTTCAGGTCGCCGATGTTCGGCTTCGGCTCTTCCTTTTCCTCGCCGGGCGCCGCGGGCGGTTTGAGGCTGGGCGGGAGCGGGGCCGCGGCCGAGGTCGTGCCCACCACGATGGCGAGAAACAGGCACAGGTTCCTGGCTCGTAGCATGTGGACCTCCTCTCTCTTGCGGGCTACGTGCGGCGTGAGCGAACGTACCAGGCGCGAGTATAGGATGGCCCGGGGCTGAAGTCAACCCCGACAGGCCCTCATGCGGCAGGGCAGGCCGCGGCGCCTGCCCTGCGAGGTCTGCCCGACTGGCCGGGGCGGCCACGGTCAACGCGGCTGCCAGAGCTGCGGCAGTGAGACGGGGGCGGGGGTGCCGCCCATGTCGAACTTCCGCACCCAGGCCCTGCCGCCTTCGGCGTAGACGCCCAGGTGGCCGGGCTGGAGCTGGGGCGAGGTGAAGGAGAAGACGAACCGTCCATCCACGAACACCTTCACCTGGGGCCCGTTCGTCTCGATCTTGGCCTCGTACCACTGGCCGTCGGGCTTGGTGAAGCCGGCCTGCCGCGCCAGCTCCCTGGGCGGCTGGTTGGGCCGGTACTCGTACAGGATCACGTTGGTGCGGTCGAACTGCACCGCGTGATAGGTCTGAGGCCCCCTGCTGCCGAAAACGAGCCCGAAGCTCCGTTTGGGGCCCACGGGGTCTATGCGGAACTGCACGGTCGCCGTCACGTTCTGGAACGCCCTGTCCTGCCTCAGGGCGAAGACGGGGTCCTTGGCGGTCAGAGCGTCCACGTACAGCATGCCGTCGCGAATCTGGACGTCCTGCTGCGATGAGCGGAGGTAGTCGTTGATGCCGCCCACGCCCTGGATGGGCTCGGCCGGTTGAAGGTTGGGCAGGTTCGGCGCGCCGCCCAACGCCACCGAGGCGAGCAGCCCCGCCACCGCAAGTGATTTCCCGCTGAGCATGAGAGCCTCCTCTCGTGTCCGTCCTTGGTCGCAGTCCACCCCTCTCTTTGGAGTCTACGCCTGTTTCGGCACGACGTCAACCCGAAGCTTTCGATTTCGGCCCGCCTTGACCGTTTGTGCCGGATTGCGCTATTCTGGCGGCCGGCGGGCCTGGCACCCAGGGTAAGGGGCGTGCATTGTCGGGTCAGTTTCTGGTCGCGGCGGCGGCGTTCGGCGTGCCCTTCGTGCTCTCGCTTGCCCTGACGGGCCTGGCGCTCAGGGTGAGTCCGCGCCTGGGCTTTGTGGACGAGCCGGGCGGCCGGAAGGCCCACGAGCGCCCCATGCCGCTGGGGGGCGGGGTGGCCATGTTTCTGGCGTGGAGCCTTCCGGTGGGCCTCCTGGTGATCCTGTCGGCCTCGTGCGGCTGGACGGGGGCCGCCGAGCGCGCCACGGCGGCGTTTGCCGGCAAGGCGATGCCGCTGGCGTGGGTGCTCGGCGCGGGGGCCGTCCTGATGCTTCTGGGGCTCCTGGACGACGTGTTCGGCCTCTCGCCGGCAATTCGCCTCGCTGTCCAGGTCGCCGTGGCCGGCGGGCTGTACCTCATCTCGCACGAGATTCGGATCACGCTCTTCGCGGGCTGGTCGGCGCTCTCATTCCTCTACACGGTGCTCTGGATCGTGGGCATCACCAATGCCTTCAACTTCCTGGATAACACGGACGGCCAGTCGGCCGGTGTGGCGATGGTGGCGGCGGGGATCCTGGCCGTGGTCGGGTTCCAGTCGGGGCAGGAGCTGATGGCCTGGCTGGCGCTGGCCCTGGCGGGCGCGGCGGCCGGGTTCCTGGTCTTCAACTTCCCGCCCGCCGGAATCTACATGGGCGATGCGGGCAGCCTGTTCCTGGGCTTCACGCTCTCGGCGCTGACGATCCTGTTCACCTTCTACGAGTCGGGCGATGCGCCCTCGGGCCGCCTCTACGGGGTGCTGATGCCGCTGTTCATCCTGGCGCTGCCGGTGTTCGATACCCTCACCGTGATCGCCATCCGCCTGCACGAGGGCCGGCCCATCTGGCGAGGCGACCGCAGCCACTTCGCGCACCGCCTGCTCGCGCTGGGCATGAGCAAGCGCGAGGCGGTGGTATTCATCTATCTGGTCACCTTCTGCCTCGGGTTGGCCTCGACGCTCCTCGGCTCGCTCGAGGAGGCGGGCGCCATTGTGGTGCTGGTGATCGGGGTGACGGTGTTCGTGCTGATCGGGCTCCTGGAGCGCGCGGGCCGGCGCCGCGACTAAGAAACTGCCTCAAGACCCACGCGGGCTGCGACGCCTGCGATTCCGCCTGCGGGCAAGAAGCGAGGAGGAGGCGATGCAACGGAGAGCATCGTGGACGACGAGCGACGCCGCCCGCAGGCAGAAGTCGCGGCGTCCCTTCGGGTTGCGGCGGCAGCGGGGCGTCTGCCGCGTTGCGGCTCCTCAGCGATGCTCTCCGTCGCATCGCCTGTGTCGCCGCGCCTTGCATCCGCCCCGCTGGCGCCGGCAACGCAGCCCGTGTGGGTTCTGAGACAGTTTCTAAGGGGCCGCCTGGTGAAGAAGCCGCCCAAACCGGCGTCTGCCGTTGGGGCCGTCGAGCCCGCGGTCGCCCCGTCGGTGGACCGGCTGCTTGCCGGCATCCTCGCCTTCTTCCTCTGCCTGGCCGTCGCGCTGCGGCCGCTGCTGCCGGGTCATCGCCACGAGGCCAACCTGTGGGTGGAGATGTGCGCGTTCGTGGCCGCACTGGCCGGGGTGGTGCGCGCGGCAATCGCGCGGCGGGTGCGCCTCGAGCGCACGGGGATGGGCCTGCCCACGCTCGCCCTGCTCGCCGTGGCGGCCATCTCCACGATCCGCTCGCCCCACCCGCTCGAGAGCGTGGCCACCCTGCTCGAGTGGCTCGCCTACGCCGCCGCCTTCGCCATCACCGTGCAGGTGACGAGGGCCGATAACGGCCTGGATGCCCGCCTCCTCCTCCGCGTGCTCTGGGCGTCGGCCTTCGTGGCCATCCTGTACGGCCTCTTCCAGCAATTTGTGAACCTGCCGCTGCTCGCGGGGATGATCGCGACCGACTCGGGCCGCGTGCTGAGCGAGTTGCGCATGAGCGAGCGGCACATCGGCGACCTGATGGCCCGGGCCACCGGGCGCATCTTCTCGACGTTCCTGCTCTCGAACAGCTTCGCGGGCTTCCTCGCGCTCGTGTTTCCCGGGTTCCTGGGCTACGTGCTGGACCGCGTGCGAGGGGGCGAGCGGGGCCGCTGGTTTCTGGGAGTCGCGGCGTTCTGGCTGGCGGCGGCGCTGGCCTGCCTGGTGCTCACGTACTCGAAGGGCGGCTGGGTGGCCTTCGCCGTGGGCATGGCCGCTTTCGCGCTGATGCTGGGGCGCGCCCTGCTGCGGCGCCACGCGCGGCTGGTGGCGGGAGTCGTGGCGGCGGCTGCCGCGGCATTCGCCCTCCTGCTGGCCACGAAGGTGGTGCCCGTGCAGATCTTCCGCGACTTTGTGACCTCGTTCGACATCCGCGTGGGCTACTGGCAGGGCGCGCTGAGCATGGCGCGCGACCATCCGGTCGGCGGCGTGGGGCTGGGCACATTTGGCGACCGCTACCCCCGCTACCGCCCCCTGCTCGCCCATCCAGCGCAGGACACGCACAACGACTACCTCCAGGTGCTGGCCGAGTTGGGCGTGCCCGGCCTCCTAGCGTTCCTGTGGCTCTGGGCCGCCTGCCTGCGCAATGCCTTCGCCGGCCCCGCGCCCGCCCCCGAACACCACGCCCGCCGCCCCTTCCCCGCGCGCCTGGCCTGCTGGGCCGCCGTGGTGGCTTTCGTGCTCACCACCATCGTGATGACCACCTTCTCGCTGGCGGGCTGGTGGGACGAGAGCCCCGCGTCGCGCGAGCTCAAGGTCTGGCTCGACCGCGCCCTGGTCACCGCCTTCGTGGCCTGCTGGCTCGTCTTCTTCGCGGCGCTCGGGCGCGGCGAGCCACGGCCGCCCGGCGAGTTGTGCCACAAGGGCCTGGTGTGCGGCCTCATCGCCTTCCTGGTGCACTGTGCGGTGGACTTCGATTACCAGGAGCCGGGCGTGGCCTTCACCGCGTGGGTGGTGGCGGCGTTGTGCGTGCGGCCGCGGCGCCCGGCCATCGAGCGCCGGCTCGGGCTGCCCGTGGCCATCGCCCTGCCCGCCTGCGGCCTGCTGCTCGTCGCCGCCTTCCAATTCGTTCTCTTCTACGCCACGCGTTCGGCCACCGAGCGCGACACGGCGGCCAGCCTGCTCACCGATACCACGCGCACCCTGTCGCCGCTGGAGCGCGCCGAGCTGATCCACGGCGCCCGCCAGCACTACGAGGAGGCCGCCCGCACCAATCCCCTCGACGACTCGCTGCGGCTCGAGTACGGCGATCTGCTCGTGAGCCTGCTGGCGCCCCAGACGCCCGGCGGCGCCCCCCCTGGCGAACAGGGGGCGGGCGCGCCCGGCCTGCGCCTGCGCATCGAGCGGCCCGATGACCTGGCGCTCTTCCAACACGCGGTCGCGCTCTACACCCGCGCCGCGGAGCTCAACCACTGGGGCGCTGCCGCCCGCATCCGGCTGGGCGGCCTCTGCATGGCCGCGGCGCGGCCCGATGCCGGCCCGCTGGCCGCGGCGGCGCTCCGGCCGCTCGTCGAGGCGGCCGCGGCCCGCCGCACGCCCACAGGCCCTCACCAGGCCTATCTGCCGGCCGTGGCGGCCTTTGAGGACGCCCTGGCGCGCGATCCGAACAACCCGGCCGTGCTCCTCCTGGTCGCCGAAGCCCGCGAGAAGCTCGGCGATCCCACCGCAGCCGACGTGGCGCGCCGCGCACTCGACATTGCCACCCGCCTCGGCGCCGTGCACCTCGGCCACAAGCTGTGCCTGAAGTACGAGGAGGTGCTCCGCGCCCAGGGCATTCTCCGCCGCGCCGAGCGGGAGGGGCCGCCGCCGTGAGCCGCGCGCTTCGCCGCTTCCTCCTGCCCAGCTTCGACCCGCTCGCGGCTCAGCGCCTGCGGCTCTCACGCCACATCGAAGCGGGTTCGAGCGTGTTGGATGCGGGCTGCGGCGACGGAGCGATGGCCCTGCGCCTCGCCCGCCGCGGCTGCCGCGTGGTCGCCGTGAGCCACGATGCGGCGCAGATCGCGCGCCTCAGCGCCAAGGCACCGGATGGCGTGGCCTTCCGCGTCCATGACCTCTCCCAAGGCGGCCCGGTCGAAGGCCGCTTCGACGCCGTGCTGTGCCTTGATGTCTTGGAGCACATCCTTGACGACCGCACGGCGCTGGCCAACGCCGTGGCGCCGCTGCGGCGGGGCGGCCGGTTGCTCGTCACGGTGCCCAACCGCCTCGCCCCGCCGCTATGGGGCGACCGCCTGTCGGCGGCCGAGGACGGCGGACACGTGCGCCCCGGCTACACGCGCGACGAGTTGGGCGCCCTGCTGCGCGGCGCCGGCCTCACGCCTGTCCATTGGTCGAGCTTCGGGGGATTCTTTACGCGGAAGGCGGCGAGCCTGAACCGCCGCCTCGAGCGCCGCCCTGGCCGCTTCTGGCTTCTCCCGCGTTTTCTGGGCCTGGTGCTGTTGCGGCCGCTGTGCCGGCTCGATCCGCTTCTTCCCGGCAGAAGATGCGAACTCTTCGTCCTCGCCACGAGGGCCTGACGCTCCCTCCTCTCACCTCTCACGTATCACGCATCACGGCTTCCCCGCTGCCTCGACAGCGGCTTCTCCAGCCCGTGCGCCACCAGGAGCGCCTCGTCGGCGAAGATCGCCTCGGTCGCCCCGTCGGCCACCACGCGGCCGGCATCAATCACCACGGTGCGGGGGCAGAGCTCCAGGATCATGTCGAGGTCGTGGGTGGCGATCACCTTGGTGATGTCGAGCGTGGCCAGGCGTTCGATCAGGCGGCGGCGCGAGCGCGGGTCGAGGTTGCTCGACGGCTCGTCCATCACCAGGATGTCGGGCCGCATCGCCAGCACGGTGGCGATGGCCGCGGCGCGCTTCTGGCCGGCCGACAGGTGGTGCGGGGCCTTGCGTTCGAGGCCCTCGCAGCCCACGACCGCGAGGGCCGCGGCCACGCGGGCGCGCACCTCGGCCTCGGGCAGCCCCAGGTGCAGGAGGCCGAAGGCCACGTCGTCGCCCACCGTGGGCATGAAGAGCTGGTCGTCGGGGTCCTGGAACACCAGGCCCACCATGCGCCGCACGTCGCGCAGGTGGTGCTTGTCCAACTCCACGCCGTGGATGCGCACCACGCCCGACCCGCGCAGCGTGCCATTGAGGTGCAGGATGAAGGTGGACTTGCCGGCGCCATTCGGCCCGACCAGCCCGACCGACTCGCCCACCTCGATATGCAGCGACAGCCCGTCGAGGGCCTTCGTGCCGTCGTGGTACACATAGGTGAGGTCGTGCACGTCAATCAGCGCGTCAGCCACGTTGTGCCCCCAAGACGTAGTGCGGCCGCGAACAGCACCGAGCCGGCGAGGAACGCATAGTCGCCGGCCCGCATGCGGAACTGGCTCAGCGTGCGCACCGTGCCGTCGAAGCCGCGGGCCAGCATGGCCGCGTAGATGCGCTCGCCGCGCTCGAGCGTGCGCACGAACAGGCTGCCGATCAGGCTGCCCGTGACGCGCAGGCGCCAGCCGAGGCGGCTGGGGCCCACGGTGCGGCAGTCGCGCGCCCGCCGCAGCCGCATCACCTCCTCGATCAGCACGAAGAGGTAACGGTAGAGGAAGCTCAGCTCGACGATGAACAGGCGCGGCAGCCGGAACCACGCGAGGGCCTTGAGCAGCTCGTCGAACGGCGTGGTCGAGACGAGGGCGACCAGCGCACTCACCGTGAGCACGAACTTGCCGCAGAGGTTTGCGCACGACACCCACCCCGCCCGCGCCCAGAACGCCCACGGGCCGAACCGCACCAACATGGGTGCCGTGTCGTAGAGCGGATTGAACACCGCCACGAACAGCACGAAGGGCGACACGAGGAGCAGGTGCTTCGCAACGAACCCGAATGGGATTCCGCCGAAGGCGAGCAGCGCGAAAGGGAAGATGGCGTAGGGAAACAGCGCCGCGACCTGGTACTTGGGCACCGACACCACCAGCGCCGTGAACACGGCCACGGCCGCCAGCTTCGCGCGGGCATCGAGCCGGTGCACGGGCGAATCGCCCGACGCGAAGCGGTCTATGTAGGCGTGGTGCATGCCGGTGCCTCAGTGGCTGTGAGCGTGGCCGTGCCCTTCGCGGCGGCGCACCGCCACGGCGATGCCGTACACCACGCCCAGCGTGGCGACGGTGCCCAGCACGCCCGCCAGGGAGGTCCAATAGGCCGGCGAATCCTCCCCCGCACTGTAGTCGGGCAACGGCGCCGTGCGCTCCTGCCACGCGCTCACCTTCGCCATCGTCGGGTCCACCGCCTCCTCGTTCCCCGCGTGGCGCGAGAACTTCCTCTCCTCGAGCAGGAAGTCCAGCCCGTCGGGCAGGCCCGAGGCCACCAGGGAGAGGAGCCCGGCGGTCAGCAGCGCGAGGATGGCGAACGACCCGACCACGGCGCGCCGCGACACTCGCTCGCGGCCCTCCACCTGCACGCCAAGCACCTCGGGCCGCACCTGCGTGAGGTAGGCCACCACGGCGAACGTGATCGCCCCCTCGACGGCGCCGATGAGCAGGTGGATGCCGACCATCAGCGGGAAGAAGGTGCCGAACGGCACGGCGCTCATGCCCGACAGCGCGATCTGCGCAGGCACCACGGCCGCGCTCGCGGCCACGCCGCCGAGCGCCCCCGTGAAGCTGGCCAGATAGAGGCGTCCCGTGCTCTTCCGCCCCCCGGCTCGTCCCAGAATCAGGCGGTAGAGGCCATAGCCCAGATAGGGCGCCACGAGGCCCATGTTGAACACATTGCAGCCCAGGGCCAGCAGGCCGCCGTCGTTGAAGATCAGGCACTGCACGGTGAGGATGGCGGCCATCACGAGCGCCGCGGCGTGCGGCCCGAGCAGGATGGCCAGCAGCACGCCGCCGCCCAGGTGCCCGCTCGTGGCGCCCAGGATCTGGAAGTTCACCATCTGCGCCGCGAACACGAAGGCGCCCATCACGCCCATCAGCGGCACCTTGCTCTCGTGGAACGACCGGCGCGCGCCCGCCGCCGCCAGCCCCAGCCCGGCGGCGCTCGCCGCAATGAACCCGCCCGCCACGGCGGGCGACAGCACCTCGTTGGGCATGTGCATGGCAGGGCCTCTCAAACCATCACGACCGCACGGAATGCTACGCCTGTCAGAAACGTAACACAGAACGGGCGGGCTGTCAAGCGGAGGCCCCGTTCACCGCGCCCGGCCCAGGGTGGTCATGGTGAGCTTGCCGTGCTGCACGCCGCGGGTGGCCACGAGCTTGTCGGCGATGCGGACGAGGTCGGCGGCGGGGCCGCGGAGGACGATCACCTCGAGGCACGTGTGCGCCGTGAGGTGCACGTGGGTCGCACACACGACGAGGCCGTGGGCGTCGTGCTGGAGGTCGGTCAGTTTGTCGGTGAGCTCGCGGTACTCGTGGTTGTAGACGAGCGTGAGCGTCGCCACCTGCTCGCCCGAGAGCTTGCTCCAGTCGGCCTGCACCAGATAGTCGCGGATCAGGTCGCGCAGCGCCTCCGAGCGGCTCGGGTAGCCCTTCTCCTCGATCAGGCGGTCGAAGTCCCGGAGCAGCGGCTCCTCCAGCGACACGCCGAAGCGCACCAGCTCGCCCATCGCCTGTCCTCCTTGCAGAAGTAGCACCAGGGGGCATCATAGTGCTACCGATGCGGCAAGTCAAGCGCGCGCAGCGGACCGCGGGTTCGCCGTGCGGGCTTGAGCCCGTACCCGCGCTTGCGCGGCGGGGCCTCCAGAGACGGCCTGAAGGCCGCACAACGAGCGCGCCGGGGCCCGCTCGCTCAGGGCTTCTGCACGCACGAGCAGGGGGTGGTGTTGCAGCAGGGGCAGCCGGCGCCGTACTTCTTCGTGACGGCGGCCTCGGCGTCTATGCCCGCCAGGTTGGCCAGGGTGGTGAGCCAGGCGAAGGCGTCGGCGAACTCCGCCTCGATCTCCTCGCGCGTGCCGGAGCGGAGGGCGGTGGACAGCTCGCCGACCTCTTCCATGAACCACATGAACGTGCCGCCCAGGCCGCGGCGGGTGTCGTGCTCGAGATACAGATCGCTCATCAGCCTCTGAAAGTCGCCAATGGTCATTCGGCATGCCTCTCGGTGTCGCGGGGTCGGGGCGTTCTCATTCGGCCTTGGTGTCGGCATAGGCCTTCCACTGCTCGGCGAGGGCCTTCTCGTCGGCGTGGCCGGGGTGGATCCATAGCCGGTGACGCAGGGTGAGGGTCTTGCCCTTCGGCAACGGGTATTCACGCGGGCCGGGGAAGGCGGGCATAACATAGTTGAGATTGGGGTACTGGTGGAGCTTGCTGGGGTAGAGCGGATTGGTCGGGTGCTCGAAGATGGCCACCCCGATGCGGCCTGTGCCCCCGGCGAAGGTGTCGGAGTACTCGATCCACGAGCGGCGGGGCTGCGTGCCCTCGGGGTCGGTGAGGAGGGCGATCTTCTGGTCCTTGCGCGGGGCCATGCGCAGGCCGAAGCCGCCGTAGCCGTCGCCCGGCCGACCCCCGAGCGAGAGCTTGTCGGCCAGGGCCTCGAAGGTCAGCGTGATGTCCACGATGCGGGACCTTCCCTGAGACCGATGGGCGCGCAGGTCGAGGGTTTCGCGGAGGACCGGTTCCTGGTCGCCCCATTTCCACAGCGAGGTGGCCGCGATGCGGGCCACGTCGGGGCCGGCCTCCGTGGCCTGGAGCTTCTCGGGACGCGTCCACGTGCCGCTCACGGCCCAGGGGTCGGTCACCTTGTCTTCCCAGCGCAGCACGGGCCAGGTCCACATCACGCCGCGGTGGTGGGCGTGGTCTTTGGGATGGGCTTCGGTGAGGGTCTCGCCGTCGGGGCCGCACAGCGGGTGAATGTAGCCGCCGCAGGCGTAGCGGGCGGGCACACCCTCGGGCAGCGGCGCCGTGCCGAACCAGTAGCGCAGCACCAGCGTGTCGCCCTCGTGGATGTCCACCGACTTCTGGTCTGGCGCCACGGTGACCCGCAGCGGGCCGCCGGCCGGGGCGGCCTCCCCCGCCCAGGCGGCCCCCGTGCACGAGACGCCCAGGCAGAGCCAAAGGAGCCAGTTGTCGTTCATCGCACTCCTCCTCGTCGCTCGGGGAAGCCAACGGAACGTGAGCGACATTCTGCCAGATTGCCCTGCCTGGAGCAAGTGAGGTGGTGGGGCCGGGTGCGGGTCGGAATCCCAGGCAGTCTCTGATGCGGAGATCCCCCGGAGTAAGTGCCCATCCGGCGACAGGCACGCCACAAAACAGATCGGGCCTGCGGCGGCCTGCTGCTTGGGGCCTGCGGTGCCAGGCACGAATGGCAGGAGTTCAGGAGGAGTTCAGGTCAGGAGTTCAGGCAGGAGTTCAGGGGACATGATACTTAATTCCGCTGCCAGAGCGGCTGTCGGCACGCCCTTGACAACGCGGCGAGCGGCGGGTAGGATGGCGACATGGCTAGACTCGCTCGCGTCGTCGTGCCCGAGGTGCCCCACCACGTGACCCAGCGCGGCAACCGCCGCCAGCCTACCTTCTTTGGCGACGACGACTACGAGGCCTACCTCGACCTGATGGCCACCTGGTGCCGCCGCCACGGGGTGGAGGTGTGGGCCTACTGCCTGATGCCGAACCACGTGCACCTCGTGGCCACGCCGCCGACCGAGGCGGCCCTGGCTCGCGCCCTGGGCGAGGCACACCGCCGTTACACGCGAAGGGTCAACTTCCGCGAGGGCTGGCGCGGCCACCTGTGGCAGGGGCGCTTCGCGTCGTTCCCGATGGACGAGGCGCACCTCTACCGCGCCGTGCGCTACGTCGAGCTGAATCCCGTCCGCGCGCGGCTCGTGCGGGCGCCGTGGCGCTACCGCTGGAGCAGTGCGGCCGCGCACATGGCGGGGAAGGACGACCGGCTCGTCCGCGTCGCCCCGATGCTGGAGCGGGTGGACGACTGGCGCGAGTTCCTGGCCGAGGGGTTGAGCGTCGAGGAGGCCGACGAGATGCGGCGTCACGAGCGCAGCGGGCGCCCATTGGGTGGCGAGAGTTTCGTCCTCCGGCTCGAAGGCTTGCTGGGGCGCGTCCTGCGGCGCCAGAGGCCCGGCCCCAAGCAAGGGCATCGGAGGGCACGGCGTGCCAGGAGATAAGTATGATGTCCCCTGAACTGTCGTTCCGATGACCCTTGGGTCAAGGGACGACATCTCAAGAACGAATACAGCGGCGCTCTCATGGCTGACGTGGACTACGGCAGTCTTGGGCGGGGGCTTTCCACAATCAGTTGTCACCCACTTGAGATTGGCAAGATGTGTCTCCCCAAGCGGAAATCGGTTCCCTAGGGGGAAGGAGTGGGATAGCCACTGGAGACGCAGCATGAACACAATCCGACGCGCCCGCACTTACCAGCTCGCGATCACAGCGTTCGCGAGCATAGCCCTTGCCGGGTCAGTGCCGCCGCCCAGCAAAGACCCACTGACTGTAAAGCTGGTCGTTCCATACCGCACGGTGCTCGAAGACGAACTGATCAGGTTCAGCGTCTCCCTGCAAAACGACTCGGAGGGCAAGGTACCCTATATCGTGGACCCATTCGAAGCCGGAGGGAAACAAGTTTTCCTCAAGGTGGAGCGCGGTCTGCCTTACTTCGATGAGAACTTTCAGACAGATAGCCGGCCGGGCCATGGTCAGCCCGTAATCCGCACGATCGAGAGAGACGGCAACTGGGACCTGGTGGTGAAGAAGGCGTCCGCCGTGCTCGCGCCAGGCGAATCTGTGGTATGGGATGGCAGCCGGTTCGATGATACGCTCTTCTACATCACCTATGGTAAGCCAAAGTCTATTCAGGCGCAGGTTCTGATCGGCCCTGGCCGTTGGGTGTCTTCAGAGCGAGTTCCGATCAAGGTTGTCGAGAGAGGCATACGTCTGTCCCCTGTTGTCTTCCAGGAGTTCTACGAGTACTTCTCGCCGACGAAGAAGATGCGGCTGCGGTGCCCCGTGAAGGTGCATCGAGTGAGCATTGAAGGTAATGAGTACCTCTTCAGTGGGGGCGGTGGTCGGATATGTGAGGTCCCTAAGCGTATCATCCCTCAATTTGCCTGGGATTCGGAAGCCAGATTGCTCACAGTGCGCTTCCCGGGTGCCAACCTGCCTCCTATACGCTACGATTACCTCCACATGCAGGTGCTTCCCGGGCAGCCGGCAGCCCCGCCCGTGCCGCGGGAGCGGTAGGTCATTCGTAATGATCTGCCTGGATCTAAGACCAGTCAGAACTCTCAGCACAGGCTTCGACGAGGTGGCCGTGACGCTAGAGAAGCGCGAAATCCCAGGCACCGGCTCCTCGGAGGCCGACACGTCCGGCCCGGCGGCCGTGCTGAACCTCTACCTCCCCCAGGCGCCCACCGCCGAGCAGGCCGACACGCTACAGTACTTCCGCGGCGAGCGCGAACCCGCCCCCGACGACCCGTCCCTGGCCGAAACCCAGGCCGACTCCCTCGCCTTCGCCGGCCAGATCAACGGGCTCCAGACCGAGATCACCCTCCTCAACTTCGCCGGCCTCACGGCCCAGGCCGACACCCTCAC
>DAOOIT010000057.1 GCA_035384565.1 Planctomycetota bacterium
CCGTGGCGGGGTAGCTCTCCTGGTTCTCCAGCTCGTGCCAGTGGTCTACGTAGGGGTCGTGCACACGCATCTCCGCGCCCATCTCGGCCAGCTTGCGGACGATGAGTTCCGAACCGCTGTAGCGCGTGTCGCCGACGTCCTCTCGGTAGCTCGCCCCGCAGACCAGGACTTCTGCGCCGGCGATGTACCTGCCCATGTTGCGCAGCGCATCGCGCGTGAGTTCGGCCGCGTGCAGGGCCCGGGTGTCGTTGATGTCAATGGCCAGGGGCGTGATCTTGAACACATCGTCTTCGAACCCGAGGATATGCTTGTATGCCCACTGGCCCAGGCCGCCATCTTTGGGCAGGCAGTAGCCGCCGACCCCTGGCCCCGGGAACAGGATGTTGCTGTGGGTCGGCCGCACCTTGATGGCTTGGATGACCTTGACCAGGTCAACGCCGTTCCGCTCCGCGAACAGGCTCCACTCGTCCATGAACGCCAGGATAGCCGCTCGCCACGAGTTCTCCACGATCTTCGTGGTTTCCGACTCGATGGGACGGTCCATCACGGTCAGCGGGTAGTCCTCGGTGTTGAGGACCTCGCTGAGGAACTTTATGACTCGCTCGCGCGCTCTCGGCGTACAGCCCGAGCACACACGCCAGAAGTCCCGGATCGAAGCCACGTAGCTCCTTCCGGGCATGACCCGCTCGAAGCTGTGAGCCAGCAGGGGCGGCGACGAGATGCCGCGCGACCGGAATGCCTTCTCGATGATGGGGCGCGCCACGAACTCGGTGGTCCCAGGAGCCACGGTCGTCTCGATCAGCACGAGGCAGTCGGGCGCGATCTTCGCGCCGATTGTCCTCATGGTCTCCTCAAGCGCGCTCATCTCGGCCTCGCCGCTGCGCAGATTGCCGAGCTCGTTCTTCGTATAGTCGCACTGCACGTCCACCACCACACAGTCGGCCAGGCGAAGACATTCATCGTTGTAGGTGGCGATCAGAGTCCCCTTCTCCAGAACACAGCGCCGGATGATCCGCTCGACCTCGGGGTCTTCGGCCTTGACCGGGGCCTCGCCGCGGTTCAGCAGGGGGATCTTCCAGTAACTCCGCGTGCTCGGGCGCTGACAGCCTATGACGAACTTGGTCGGCTCCCCCGTCTCGCGATCCACGGCATCAGCAACCACCGCGGCCATCACAGCGCCCACAAAACCGATGCCCATGACAACCACGATCTCCTTGCCATCCCCTCTGGCAATCTCCGCCAAGTGCCTAACTCGCTCGTATTCCAACACATATGCTTCGCCAACCGGCACCTCAAAGCGCTCGCCGACCGGGCTGATCGAGTAGCTTGGCATCGGGATTCCCCTCCTCAGAGTCGTTCCCACAGTGGAGCACCATGATATCAGCATGTGATGGACTTGTCAAGTCCATTCACTCCATTGGCCGTCGCCCCATCCTCGTCGCTCGATCCAGGGCAGAGCGGATTCCTTGGCGATTGGACTTGACAGGTCTTTTAGCTCTGTAGTATGATGTTCCTGTTTGCCTGGGCATGGGTCTCACCGACTCGCCTTCATTGGGCTGGGTGCCGACCGGTCGCTGGCCGTGGCCGGGGACTTGTTGCTGTGGGCCATGCCCTGCCGGTCGGCCGGAAGCATCGCGAGCCGGATGATCGAAGGGAGGGGGCGAATGGAAGGCAGCATCTGTGGCTCGGTGAGAGCCTACTTCGGGCTCTCGAATGAGCTCGTGCGGTCGCTCGATCCGCGCAGGCTCGAGGCCTTCGCGCGGCTTCTCTACGATGCGCTGCTGACGGAACGCCAGGTCTTCGTGTTCGGCAGCGGGTGCAGTGCGCTCACGGCCAGCCACTATGTGTGCGACTTCATCAAGACCGCCGCGGTGGAGGGGCGGCCCCGGCTGAGAGCCATCAGTCTTTCCGACAGTGTGGGGCTCGCAACCGCGATCGGAAATGACCTCGGCTATGACGAGACCTTCATCTACCCCCTGGAGACCTACGCGCTGCCGGGCGACCTCGCCGTTGCCATCAGCCCGTCGGGCAGTTCACCGAGCATCCTGCGTGCGTGCGAGTGGGCACGGGCGAACGGCCTCACGGTGATCGGCCTCACCGGCTTTGCGGGTGGGAAACTCCGGGAGCTCGCTGACATTCACATCAACGCTCCGTGCGACAACCTGGGCCTGATCGAAGACATGCACCTTGCCATAGGGCACGTCGTATCCCAGATGTTGAGGTCATGGGTACTGGAGCAGACCGAGGTGCTCGGCCGCCCCGTCGCACGCCACATGGCACCAGCCGCAGGAGGGGCACTGTGATGCCAGGCCGCAGAGGAACCCCGGAATCCGAAGGAAACGTGAAGGTCCTCTTGCTCGCCGCCGGGCTGGGAACGCGGCTCTACCCCCTGACCGAGACGGTCCCGAAATGCCTCGTCCCGGTCGCGGGCCGGCCTCTGTTGGATTACTGGTTTGATCGGCTGGGCGAAGCCGGTCTACGCGAGGTGCTCATCAACACGCATCACCTGGCGGGCCGCGTGAGAGCCTACATCGAGCGGATGAATGCCAAGGGCGACTTCAACATCTCGGAGGCGTTCGAGCCCCATCTCCTCGGCTCCGCCGGCACCATCCGCGCCAACCGAGGCTTTGCAGACGACGCCGAGCACTGTCTCATCGTGTATGCCGACATGTTCAGCGACGTGGACCTGGCTGAGTTTCTGCGCTTCCACGGCTCGCACGGCGACCCGTTCACGATGATGCTCTTCCGCGCCTCTGACCCCCGTGCGTGTGGCATCGCCGAATTGGACGCTGCGGGCCGTGTCATCGCCTTCGAGGAGAAACCCCGGTATCCCGCCAGCAACCTGGCCAACGGCGGCGTCTACGCCGTGACAGCGGATGCGTATCGCGAGATAGCCGACATGGACCGCATTGACATCGGCTACCAGGTGCTTCCGGCCTTCGTCGGCCGCATGCGCGGCTGGGAGTGGAACGGCTACCATCGAGACATTGGTTCCCCGGACGCACTCCGCAGGGCCTCAGCGGACGCTCCCCTGGTTCTGGCCAGGCGGGCGGCGGTGTGCACACGAACTCTCCCGGAGTCCTCAGTCGCGATGGCCCCGTCAGCTAGGGTCTGTGCGGAAATCCACGCGAGGTTGGTCCGGGGCGCAGCCGAAGCGTCCTGTTCCCCGAAGCGTGCCATTCCCCCCTGCCAATCCGGAATTTTCGCCGAAGGCCCTTGACATCCCTGGGCGTTCGTGTACACTTTGGCTTCAATGGACCCTTGGGGTCTGGTGGCATGAGCTGGGTGGTCCTGCTCATTGTCCGCCGCGGCATCCTCAGAGTTGCCTGAGGGTGCGACTCTGGTGCCCGCGCGGCTGGGAGGGATGGTCGTGGTTGCATCGCTGCTTGCCAGGCCCCTGGAGGGTTCGGCGCATGCGCCTGGGGTGACTGGCCCTCGGGCGGCCGGGCGGCCCTTCAAGGGCACCCAGTGGCGCCACACAGGTCGAGACCCCCGTCCTCGGGGCTCCGCGCGCAACAGGCCGGCAGAGGGCAGCAGGCGTCTCAAGGGTGGAGGAGAACCGAGCCAATCGGAGCACGCAGCCTTGGAACTCGCCAGGAGTTGTCATTATGCGATCCGGGGACTGGTTCATCTGGCTTCCCACGCGAAGCCGGGGGTGCCGATCCTGCTTCACGATATCGCGGAGGCCATTGGTGCCCCGGAGGCCTTCCTCTCAAAGATCTTCCAGAGCCTGAGGGCATCGGGCCTGGTTCGCTCCCACCGCGGGATGGCCCGCGGGTACTCGCTGGCGCTTGACCCGGCCAGAATCTCGCTCTACGACGTCATCGTGGCGACAGAGGGGCCGGCAACCCTGCACACAAGCGGCGTCGTGTCGCGGGAGACGGGCACACCCTTCGCCCAGGTGTGGGACGAGGTGGAGGGCCTCGTGGCCAGGAAGCTCCAGCAGACGACCATTGCGGATCTAGCCTCGCTGTCCGGCGCACCCGGCAGCGCGGAGTCGGCGGCGAGTTAGAGTGTGTCTCAGCTTCGCCCGGAATAGAGGGCTGGGCGAGGTTGTTGCGCGAGGGCACGGGTCACAGGGGCAGAGGGCCCCGCGTCCCCGGCGATCCGCGGGACGAAGATGGAGGGGTAGACCATGGGTGGGATGGGAGCGGCATGGGGGATCGGTTTCTCTCCACGGACAGAGCTGGCCATTAACGGCGCGGTCGCGCTGGCCTCCCGCAAGCGACGGGAGGTGGGGGCAGCCCGCGTCGCCCAGGAGGTGGGCACGGCAAAGGCCAACCTGTCCAACGTCCTCAACGACCTCAAACGCGCTGGCCTGATCCGCTGGGACGGCAATGGCTCCGCCGCCTGGGGCCGCCGTCGCCCATCGGACGTTTCTCTCTACGACATCGCCGCCGCGGTCGGGGAGAGATTCCGCGTGCGCTGCCACATGAAGGGGAGCGACGCGAGCGTCGGGCTCTGCCGTCGGTGCCCGATGAAGTGCCTCTCCAGGCCCCTGCGGTCCGAGGTCGTTGAGTTGTTCAAGGCTCGTCGCCTCAGCGACCTGATGCCCACGCGGTCGTGAGGCGGCCGGAGCCCGCCAGAGGCGGACCGCCGCAGGAGACCATAGCAGCAGGCGATACACGCTGCTTGCGTGCACGCGCTGGTCGCGGCATCCTGATTGTGTAGCTGGCTCCCCAGGCGCCGCTGGGGGGAAGGCTTGGCAGGAACCATAAGCCGTACCCCGACCCGCAAGGGCAGGCGCCAGGCATGGAGTTGGCGAAGAGCTGCGATTACGCGGTCCGCGGGCTTCTGTACCTGGCCCAGCGGCCCGACCCATTCGAGCCCGTTCTGCTGCGCGACGTCGCCCGGGAGGCAAGAGCGCCCGAGGCGTTCATGTCCAAGGTCTTCCAGGGCCTCCGCGCCTGCCACATTGTGCGCTCGCACCGTGGCCGGGCTCGTGGCTACTCTCTGGCAAGGCCCGCCAGCGAGATCTCCCTGTACGATGTGATTCTCGCGATGCAGGGCCAGGCGGCCCTCTCATCAATGGCCCCTCCCGCAGACCATGAGCACGCGGAACACGCGTTCCAGCGGGCGTGGTGGCGAATCGAGCAGCAGATCGTGGAGAGCCTCAAACGGCATACGCTCGAGACCCTCCTGAGCCCGGCAGCCGAACCCAGCGCCTAGGAGCCTGTCCTGGCCCCAATCACCGGCTCACACGCGCCGGTGGCTCCGCACCCGGGATTCCCGCCATGGAGCACACCTTCTTCCCAAGTTCGGTCAGGCGATAGGGGACCCCTCGGTTACCGCGCGCCGTGCCGGGAACTTGCTCGATGATGCCGCCGTCGAGCAGACACCGGCGAATTGCCGCCTCGGTCACGCCGGCGTCAGGCCCTTCGTCCGGCCGCGGGGCGTCGGCCCAGGATGACCTGCATACATCCCCGGCAAGGGCGGCGATGGACCGGGCAAAGGTCCTCCTCCTTCCCAGCGGCACGGTTGAGCGTTCGCTATCAGGGTGTTTGCCCACCACCTTCTGGCGCATGCTCATCTCTCCTCTCCGCCTCTCGGCGTCAGGGAGCCGTGGGCTCACACGCGCGGCGTCTTGTGGCTTACCCCCCGCCGGGTAGCGCCCGCCAGCCAGATGAACTGACTCTTGGGTAACTGGGCGCAGCAACCTGCGTGCCGGGCTACAGTCCCTCGGGCCACCCACTCGGCAAGTAGTTTGCGGGCGGGCACATGCGCTCTCAAGGCCGGAGGCACCCGCCGGCGCGCGGCATGCACGAGGGCGGCCCGATCCATGCCTCACACCAGCAACACCCGTAATGCGGGGCCAGGTGCGCAGCCGGCCCGGGCCGCGACGGGGTCGTCCGGCACACACCCGAGGAGATGCGCACAGGGCAGAGGGCACCCCCGTCGTGCACGGAGGTGCCGGGCGGCCGCGCGCCGCCGCGAGGAGTCTCGCGCTGCGAGATCGGGAAGCTACCTGGGAAGAGGGGGTGCGTCCGAAAGGTTCTTGAGCAGAGCGCGGGCAGCTTCCGCATCGGCGAATGGCGTCTCCGATGCCAGGGCCTGGTTGAGTTCGGCCACGGCCTCCGCCCTCTTGCCCTGGGCTGCAAGCACAGCTCCCAGGTGATAGCGTGAGGCAGCCGAGTCAGGCCGGAGCTCCAAACTGCGCCGCAAGGCCTTCGACGCCTCGTCGTACTCCTTCCGTCGGAAGCAGATCCACCCGAAGGTGTCCAGCGCATTCGGCATGTCGGGGGCTATCGCGAGAGCCCTCGCGGCTGTGGTTTTCGCCTCGTCGAGGTCACGCCCTGCCTCCGCAAGGCACCAGGCCAGGTTATTGAGGACATCGGGCCTGTCGGGCTGGCTCGACAGAATCTCGCGGAATCCCGCGGCCGCCTGGTCCAACTGCCCGCGCCTCAGGTGCAGCGATGCCAGGTCGAAGCGCGGCGCCAGGAGGGTGCCGTCGCTGCCGACCGCTGCCTCGAGGCTCGCCTGCGCCGCGGCCAGGTCGCCGCGCGCGATCTGCACCCGCGCCGCCAACTGGAGCGCGTGGGCGCTGTTCGGCCATCCTTTCAGGAAGGCGTTGCAGGCATCCAGGGCGGCATCGTACCGCCTCTGCTGCGTGCAGAACTCGGTGAAGCTGCGGAGCGCGTCGAGGCTGCGCGGGTCGAGCTGAAGCGCCTTCGCGAACTCCCGTTCCGCCTCGGCCGCCTTGCCCTGGGCGGCCAGAAGGGACCCGAGCGTGATGGCGCCGCGCGGGTCCCGCGGCCACTGGGCAATGTAGGCCTGGCAGCACGCGGTGGCCTTGGCCGGATTGCCCGAGGCCAGATGCGCCCGCGCCGCCTGCGCCACGAAGCGGTGTTCTGCGGGAGCGAGGCGGCTCGCCGCCTCGTAGGCTTCTGCGGCGGCGGAGGCCTGCTGGTTCGCCAGGTGCACGTGCCCGAGCACCTCGAGGCACGCCACGTTGCCGGGGTTGGCGTCCAGGAACCGATGGCACTCGTCCGCCGCCTTGGCCGCCTCCCCAGCGCTGACAAGAGCCTGCGTGAGACCGGCCAGCGCCCGAACCATCCCTGGGGCCTCCGCCAGGCAGGCCCGGTATGCGCTGGCCGCCTCCTGCCACTTCCTCTGCGCTGCGAGCGAATCGCCAAACAGGACATGCCTGGCGGGATTGGCGGGGAACTCCCTGGCCAAGAGGCCGGCAATCGCCTCAGAAGCCATCTCCCGCTTGCTCCTGCTGATGGCGGCGGCCAGAGTCTCGAGCGCGGGAGACAGTGCGGGCGCCGTCGCCAACGCGCGCCGGCACTCGCGCTCGGCCTCCTCGGGCCGCCCGATATCGAGGAGCAGGTCCGCCAGGCGGATACTGACCGCGGGCGGCCCCCCCGCCAGTCGCGCAGCGCGCTGGAGAGCTGCCAGTGCAGCCTCGCGGCGAGCTGGCCGCTCCGCAAGGTAGCTGTCGGCGAGCACCAGGTGGGCCTCCGCGTTGGCCGGGTCGGCCCTCAGTGCCGCTTCACAGGCAGCCTGACACGCGGCGAGTTTCTCCCCGGGGGCCTGGTGGGCCGCTTCGGCGAGGAGAAGGCGCGCCTCCGCGATCCGAAGGCTTGCGTCGGGGGCCGCCGCTCTGGCGCTCCCCAACTCGGCCCAGGCTTCAGCGAGACGACCCGCCTGGCAGAGGCTCTCGACGATCCTGGCCCTTCCTTCCGCCGCCCCGAGCCGAGCGGCTTCGCGGTACGCCTCCCTTGCTTCGTCCGCCCTTCCTGCGCCTTTCAGCAGGTCGCCGAGCACCATGCGAAGACTCGCCGACTTCGGTTCGGCCTCGATGGCTGCGCGGAAAGCCTTTTCCGCCTCAGCTACCCGTCCACTCGCCATACGGTGCCGGCCGATGACAACGAGCATGCCCGGCTCCCGTTGTGCCTTGGCGGGCAGTGTCGCGAGCAACGCATCGGCCTTCGCGGGCGTTCCCACCCTCGCATAGTGGCGCACCAGCGCGAACACCGTGGTCGGCGAGTCAGGCTGAAGTTGGTGCGCCCGGAGCAGGGCCTTCTCGGCCTCGTCCTGCTGCGCGTCGCGCTCGTAGAGACTCGCGAGTCCGATGTAGTAACCAGGCTCGGGCTCGTGCGGCTTCGCCGCGAGGTATTCTTCAATCGCCTTGGGGTAGTCGTCCCGCTGTGCGTGGCTGAGCGCGGAGAGCAGCCGCGCGCTTCGCATGTCGGGGCGCCGCTGGAGGATGCGCTCCGACCAGGTGATGGCCTCCTGGTACTCTCCACTTCGGTAGCAGACGTCTGCGAGGAGGTGGCACGTGTCGAGCCAGTCGGGCCTCAGCCCGGCCGCCTTGCGGAGGTGTTCCAACGCGCGCCGCTGGTTGCCCGCGCCGAAGTACGCGCGACCAAGAAGGCCCGCGGGCAGGGCCTCGTGCGGGTGGCTTCTCGCGAGTTCCTCCAGCGCCGCGATGGCACTGCCCCATTGCTTCGTGGCGACCAGGACTCGGGGGACGGCCAGTTGCGCGGACAGTCGCTCGGGCTTCGCCTCGGCGAGTCGCTTGGCGGCAGCCAGCGCCTCTTCGGGCTGGTTCATCATCAGGAGCAGATCGAGCAGGCGCCCCGCAACTTCGACATTTCCCGGCTCCAGGGCCTCTGCCCGGCGGCACGCCTCGAGGGCCTTGGGCAGCAAGCCCAACCGCTCGTATAGCCCTGAGGCTGACAGCTGGGCGCGCACACTGGGGGGCTCTTCGGCGGCAAGCCCGTCGGCAATGGCCCCTGCCTCGGCTGCCTTCCCGGCCGCAATCTCCAGAAGCCCCAGGGCCGCCCTGGGTTCCACCTCCTTCGGGGCCTCCCGGATCGCTTGGGCGAGTTCGGCGCGCGCCCTCCCCAACTCTTTGCTGTCCATGTAGATAGATGCAAGGGTTAGCCGGGCGCCGGACGAGGACCTCGCTTCGGGCGGCAACGCCTGGATCAGGCGGGCCGCCTCCTGCGGCTGCCCCGCGGCGGATCGAAGGCGGGCGAGTTCCAGGGTCGGCTCAACCGGTTCGGATGCTCCCTTGAGCACGGCCTCGAGTTCCTCTGCCGCAGCGGCCAGGTTCCCTCGAACGGCATACGCCCGAGCCACAAGCCGCCGGGTCGAGGCGTCCTGCGGCTCAGCGGCAATCACTTTCCGCGCGGCGTCAATCGCTGCGTCCGGGTCCCCCAGCGCCAGCGCCGCCGCAGCGATCTGCCTCTGCGGCGCGACCGCAAATGGGTCGCGTCGTGCGGCCTCCTCGAAGCATGCTCGCGCCGAGCCCAACTCGCCGAGGCCCAGATAGGCAACCCCCTGGTAGAAGTGGACCTCCGCGCGTCGGGGTGAGCGCGCAATCACCTCCTTGAACCTGCCGATGGCCTCCGAGGGCCGACCCTCTGCGGTCAGAAGCCTGCCTTCAAGGTACTTCGTCGTGGCCGACTCTTCAGGCACCGCCGGCAGCTTCGCGAGGTGGCTCCTGGCAGCTTCCGTCTCCCCCAGGTTGAGCAGCACCTCGATGAGCCGCACGCGCCCCTCCGGCCACGCCTCCAGCGCCTCCAAGCTGCTCTCGAGGTGTTTTCGCGCCTCAGATACCCGCCCCGACTTCACAAGGAAGTCGCCATAGGCGCCGAGCGCAGCTTTGTCGCCCGGATTCCGCTCAATCGCGGCCTTCAGGTGCGCTTCCGCGGCAGCGAATTGCTTCTGCTGAGTCAGGAGCGAAGCGAGGTGGAGCCGAGGTCCCACGGCCTCGGGATGGGCCGCGACCGCTCTGTCGAGAAACGTCTTCGCCTTCTCAACGGACTGTGCCTGGTCTTTGCGGCTCTCGTAGAGCCGGGCGAGAGCGAGCAGCAACTCCGAGTTCTCGGGAGCGACCTTGAGGGCAGCCTCATACGTCTTGTCGCACAGGGTGAACTCGCCCCTGGCTTGGTGCAGCTGGCCCAGGAGCAGCATCGCACGGATCTTCAGGGAGAGATTCGGAGAATCACCTGCCCTCTCAGCCTCCGCAATGGCCGGGCCATGTTCCCGGTTGGCGCCAAGGAACAGGGCTTTCCAGTAATGGCCCTCGTGGTCCTCCCCATCAGCGGCAAGGAGGCTTTCAGAGGCTTCCTTGAGAAGTGCATACGCACCGATACGCTCTGCCGCCCGACCGAGGCGTCGTGCCGTCGCGACGTCGCCTGGACGAAGCTTGAGGGCGGCGGCATAGTGTTCCGCCACACTTCTAAGCTCCCCGTGCTCCTCCAGCAACTCCCCCAGCGCAATGTGAGCCCTGGCGCACTTCGGATCCAACTGGAGGATTCGCCTGTACCGCCCCAGCGCGTCGTCAATCTCCCCTGCGGCAACGCATCGAGCCGCTGCCGCCAGAAGCGGCTCCACGTTGGGGCGACCCGCGCCTCTAAGCAGTAGAACGCCCAAGAGCCCCCCTGTGACGAGAAGGATGCACCCGACGATCCCTGCCAGCCGCTTGTTCAGCCTCTTCATAGCGGCCGCCCCTCCTCACCCACGTGGGGCCGACGAAAAACGGATTGACACCACAGGTTTCGCTGCTATCATATTGAGGATACAATGGAGCTGGCAGGTCTGTCAAGTCATCTTTTGCGGGCCGCCGCACGCTTCGGCGTGGTTGCCCGCGGGTGGGGGATGAATTCCATGGGTGACTTCGGCATTGACGTTGGGGTGTACACCGCGACTCAGGCGCTCAACTCGAACGCGCGAGGCAACTTCAGGCCGGGTCAGGCGGTGCGCATCCGTTCCGGGTTCCTCGAGGGGGCCTCGGGTCGCGTCCTCATGGAGCGCCACCCTCACCGCGTCCTCCTCGAGGTCGAGTTGCGCGAGAGAACCGTAGTCGCGGATGTGGCCGCAGACGACGTGGAGAAGACGGAGTAGCCTGGGATGCCGAGCGCACGGGCGGTTCGCCTCTCAAGCATCGCCCTTCTGGCCCTGCCTGTCTTGATCCTGTACCTGGACGACTGGGCCCGACTCATCCCTCGGTGGTGGTCGGACCCGAACTACACCCACGGCTTCTTCGTGCCGCTTTTCGCCCTCTACTTCGTCTGGGAGAAGTGGGGCACTCTCACGACAGCAGAGGTCCGGCCCTCGCTTCTCGGGCTCGTGCCTCTGCTCACAGGGATCGCGGTCAAAGTCTGGACGCTATTCTACGAGTCCCCGTTCGTCTCCTGCGTCTCGATGATCTTCGTGATTTCCGGGGTCGTGCTCTTGGCCGCGGGGCGGAGGGTTTTCAGGATCGTCGCCGTGCCGATCCTCTTCCTGCTCCTGATGATGCCGCTGCCGACGCCGGTGTACAACCGCATCGCGCTTCCGATGCGGCACTTTGCTGCGGTGGTGGGCGCCGCCGTGCTTCAGGGCATCGGCATCCCTGTCCTGAGGGAAGGTAACGTGCTCATAATGCCGGAGCAGACATTGGAGGTTGCCGAGGCGTGCAGCGGGATGAGATTCCTCACAGGGTTCATTGCCCTGGGGGTTGCCTTTGCCTACCTGTGCCGGCGTCCCCTGTGGGAACGCATCGTCCTCCTCGCCTCCTCCGTGCCGATCGCCATCCTGGCGAACGCCTTGCGCGTGACGGTGATCGCGCTCCTCACCCACTGGGGGTTCAAGTCGTTCGTGGATGGCCTGCCCCACTCGGGCACTGCGATGGTCCTCTTCGCCTTCTCCGCAGCGTTGCTTTGGCTCGAGTACTACGTGCTCTCCCATCTATTCATCGAGGAACCCCTGTAGCGGGGGAAGGGAGTCAATGGTGTCCGTCAGGAGAAGCACTTGCCTCTGCGCTGGCCTGCTCGGCGCCGTCGCCGTCGGGTACCACGCGGCCCGGCTCGGCGGCGTCGGGGCCACCCCGCCCACTCCCCTCGCAATGCCGCTCGACCAGCTTCCCAGGGAGCTCGACGGCTGGGCCGGCCGGGACATTGAGCTTTCGGAGAGCGTCCTGAGAGTCGCTGCCGCGGACGCTTATCTGCGCCGCGACTACAAGCGCCCCAACGGCGAGGCCATCGCCCTCTACATCGCCTTCTACGGCAGCGTGAAGGACCGTATCCCCCACGGCCCCACCGTCTGCTACCCCTACCAGGGGTGGACCGAGGAGCTCAACGAGATGGTCACCTTACCATCGGAAGCAAGAGGGTTCCCCGAGTTGAGGGTCCGCAGACTCCTCTACTCGAAGGCTGGCGCACGCATGGCGGTGCTCTACTGGTATGTGGCGAACGGCAGGCAGCAGGCGGACACCACGTGGCAGAAGTTCACGGCCGCCCTGCGCGACCTCATTGGGGGTGGCGGTGCCTACGTCCTCCAGCTCATGGTCAGTGCGCCCGCCACAGGGCGGGAGGGGGACCCGTTCGCGCGTCTCCAGGAGTTCACTCAGCTTGCCTTTCCCGCTGTCGCCAGGCACCTCCCCGACGCCTCTGTTGTCGCCCCTCTTGCCGCTGGACGTGCCAAGCCTCAGGACTGACTTCGTCCCTTTTGGTCGGAAACCTCTTGACACCTGGTTTGCCCGGGCTACACACGAACGGTCCCAATGCGTTTGGGAGGGCAAGCCCCCAGCGCTCGCCCCTTCTGTTACCCTCCCGAAGGTATTGGAACCTTCGGGAGGGAGGCCCCTTGCCTCGCCTCCGCAGGAATCGTCACCTGAGGCACGCCGGATTCTGCGAGAATCCACTTGACATTGCCACGACACGGGCTATAATTGCTGATACAGTGGACCTGTTGGGTCTGGTGTGTCGGCTTTGTGCCGCGGGGTTTCTGCGTGGGCAGCGGAGGGCGGCGACGCACGTGGTTTGTGTGCCTTGGGGTCGGCTTGCTGTGCGTGGCCCCAGCGGCATTGCGCGCCGATCCCGAAAACGCCTCCGCTACCGACCTCATTCTCCTCGACTCGCCCTGGCTCACTGGGCGTGCTTCCGCGGACGAAGCCCCGCAGGAGGCGCTCGGTGACAGTGCCCCCGCGAAGGCAGAAGTGCTGGGCTCGCTTGCCGAGAGACCCGACGCCACCTGGCACCCATCGGCGGACCTCGAAGAGAACCTCCTGATCGCCCCGCAGGTCTCCCAGGTGAGGCTCTCCCCCAGCGAGTGCTCAGGCCTGTTGATGTGCCAGGGCCTCCTGATCGTCGGCCTCTACCGCGGCCGAAGGAGATGGGCAGCGGCACTCCTTGCCCTGCTGGCCCTCACCAGGTCCGGCATCAGTGCCATTACCGAGATCATCGGCCTGCCTAAGGCCCCAGATGCCAGGTCCACAACACCCGTCCATCCCAGCGCACCGATGGAGACACATCGCCCTGTTCGGTCTCCATCGCTCCAGCGCACCTACGCGGGGCTTCTCCGGCGCCTGGCTGCCCAGCCGGCGGCCGCCGCGCCCGAGGCGACCGTTCTCGTGACCGACCACCGGCCGGCAACCCGCAGTGCCTCCGTCAAGCGGGTTGCCGGCTCTGTTGTACCCACCCTTTCGCCCTGCCCCGAAGCAAGCGTCCTGCCACTTCCGTTCATCGCCCTCTACCCGTCCCAAGGACGGGATGCCCTGCCCTCGCAGCTCATCGCATTCAGTCTCTTTGCCCGGCCGCCGCCCTGACCTGGCCCCTCATCTCTCTGCCCCGCGGGCAGTCGTCCAGCTTCTGCACGGCCCTTGCCCGCGCGGCCCTGAGCCGTCTCGGAGCACCCTTGTCCGGACGGCCAGACCGAAGCCTGGCAGTTGTTCCCAATCATGAGGGGGTTTCTATGAAACCCATTCTGGTCTTACTTGGCCTGTTCAGTGCCATCTGCCTCACCGCGCCACATGCTGTGGGCGACCCGTTCCTTCTCTACGAGGGGACGCTGACGTACACCCCGCCGCTCGATGGCTCCGACACCATTGAGAGCCGCGGTCTGAAGGTCGGGACAAAGAACAACCCGTCCGATGGCTGGTCGCTGCGCACGGTGGCGCTGCACTGGTCGGTCAGCCTGGAGACGCCGACCTCAGCATGGCACTATGCCTACTCGTTCGAGGTCTCGGGGACTTCGTACGGCATCAGCCATTTCATCCTCGAGACGTCTCCGTCGTTCACGAACACCGAGGAGAACTTCAGGAACTTCGTGTGTAGTTCGCCCGCGAACTTGACGTTCGGGTGGCAGGAGTCGGGTTCGCCGGGGCTGCCCGAGCCCCTCATCGGCATCCGCATCGAGCCCCTGAACAGCCCCATGGTCCTGACCTGGTCGTTCGACAGCAACAAGCAGCCTGTCTGGGGCGACTTCTACGCGAAAGACGGCCTCGGCATGGACCCTGCCGTTGCGAACTACGCCTTCAACGTCGGATTCGGCTCTCCGGACTATGATCCGAGCATAGAGGTCTATGAGCCCCAGAGCGTCTCCGGCAGCAGTCCTGAGGTTCTCAGAACCCACATCCTGCGGCCTGACACCGAGCCAGGCCCGCTCGTGACGATCCCAGAGCCGCTCTCGATGGCTTTCCTCGGCAGCGCGCTGGCCGGCGTCGTCGGCTGGCGCGTCCGAAGCCGCCGAAAGGAGGACCGCAACCTGGCTTGACTGGCTAACCGACGGCGAGGGTCCCCTCGCTGAGGCACTCGCCTGAGGGCATTCCTGGGGCGGGCCACCAAGCGCGCAGTTGTCGCGCTTGGGGCCTGCCCACAGGGTGCAGAAGGCCCCTTGACGAAACTGAGGCGGCGGTCACGCCGTCGGGGCAGGTGCTAGGAGCCTGTCCAGGAATCCGCGTGAGGCTGCGACGCCTGCGATTCTGGCCGCAGGCTAGAAGCACGGAGGAGGCGATGCAACGGAGCGCATCGCCGACGAGGTGCGACAACGCGTGCGGCCAGAAGCCGCAGCGTCCCTTCGGGTTGCGGCGCCAGCGGGGCGTCTGCTGCGTAGCGGCTCCTTGACGATGCTCTCCATTGCATCGCCTCGTCGCCGCGCCTTGCATCCGCCCCGCTGGCGCCGGCAACGCAGCCCACGGGGATTCTTGGACAGGCTCCTAGCTGGCTTCGGGTGCGGGCAGGCGACGGGAGGCCGCGTGCCGCGGATGACGGCCCTGCCCAGCCTGGCGTTCGGGTTGAACTCGATCCGGTCCGTCCCGGTCACCCTGCGTCCTCCGCTCAACGGCTGTCCTCCCTCGCCCGTTCCGCGCAGCCACGCCATCATGCCGGCCTGTCGCCTTGCCCGCGTGGGGAAGGCTGCGAGGGCGCCGCGGTTGATGGCGGCGATGAGTGGGAGGCCGTCGCGTGGGTCGTCCTTCACGCGGGGGCCCTCCACCAGCAGCTCCCGCGTGCAGGTATGCACGCTCTACCGTTTCTTGACGATCAGTTCCGCGATGGCCCGGCGCAGGCCGGCGATCTGCCAGGCCTTGAGGGCGCCGAAGACGAGCGCGTCGGCGTTGTCGGCGCCCGCGCCGGCCACGCGGCCGGTATCGAGGGCGACCGCGCCGTGGGCCATGGCCTTGAGCTGCTCGCGGTTGAGGCCGTAGCGGCGGCCCAGCTCGACGAGGTACTCGATGAGCTGCTGGCCGTCGCGGAACGCCTTGAGCCGCATGTCGGCAAGGACGGTGCGGTTGAGGCGCTTGCCCGGAACGAGGAGCGCCGAGCCGCCGCCCGCGCCCTTGTCGTTGGTGTCGAGCGCGGCATCGTCGCCGAGCGTCTGCCAAGGCAGATGGGCGTTGGCGCCGTTGAGCCACATGCTCAGGAGCATGACGACCGAGGCCGTGTTGCTCTCGGTGTCGCGGCTGGCGCCGCCGTAGGCGCGGATGTCCACGCCCGTGTCGTCGGCCAGGATGCGGCAGCGGCGCCAGGCGTTGGCGTCGTTGAAGCCGCCGATGTACTCGCAGTCGAGGATGCGGTGCATCACGCGGCCCTGCCACATGGGGCGCGAGATATCGCCGCGAGAGGCCCATATCTTTCGGGGGGCGTCGCCCCGGCCCTTCGTCCAGAGCTGGCAGAAGAACTGGAGGCCAGCCAGTCGTCCCAGTGGTACGGCTCGTCGGTCGTCCACCACATGTTCACGCCCCAGTCAATGCGGTGGGTGTTCTTGCCGCCGTAGAAGCACTGCATCTCCGTCCTGTCCCAGCCGCGTTCCCTGAAATGCTCGATGAACTGGCGCTGGACCGCGAGGAAGGCGTCTTTGTAGTCCTGGCTGAGGGCGTCGCCGATGTAGGGGGCCTTCAGGTAGTGCTCGATGATGTGCTTCTTGTCCTCGCCGCGGCCGGGCCAGTGGCCCTGGTAGTTATAGGTCTGCTTCGTGAGCGGCGTAGGCCAGGAGTCCTCGAAGGGGAGGTAGCAAACCTCGACGGGTGCGGCGGGGCGGCGGCAATCCTTGAACGCCTCGCCGCTGAGGAGCGGGCCGACGCTCTTGTCGTAGCTGTCCCACTCGACCTTGATGTCCCTGCCTGCCCCTTCGAGGCGCGGGCGGTGGACCCAGAAGTTGGCCACGCAGCGGTGCTCGTGGGCGAGGCGATAGAAGTCGTGGGCATTGGGCGGGATGCGATAGGCGTTTAACTCGGGCACGAAGCTCAGGCGGTCGGGGAGCACGAAGTCATAGACCGTCAGTTCGACGGGGAGCCTGATCGGCGGTTCCACGCCGTCGGCCTCGACGAGGAAGCCGCCGTCGTAAGCGCCGGGCGAAGCGTCCTTCGGGATGTAGATGTCCACGTAGACGGTCTGGTTCTGCTGATTGGGCACGCGGGGCGCGGACGCCCCGCCCACAGGCTTTTCGGGAATGTCGAAGGGCGCGCCGGTGGGCAGGGGCACGCAGTAGGCGGGCTGCCACTGGCCCTTGCCGTTCTTCGCATACCAGTTCTTGAACAGCTCTATCATTTTGCCCGCAATCATTTTGCCTTCTTTATTCTTCAACTCCTGCGGAATGATCTGCACGTTCCGCAGCGGCTCGGCGCCACGATTCTCGACGCATATCTGGAAAGAGACGGTTTCGCCGCGCGCCCCGAAGAGCTTGACGATCGGGCGGTTGAACACAGCATTGATAAACTCCCCACCCATGTCGTCGAACATGGCTTCGGGCCTCTCGGGACTGATCTTGACGAGCGGCGGCGCCGCCCAGACCCACATGCCCTGCTTGGGCTTGACCGGAGGCTTCAGGACAGGGGGCGGCTCAATCTGGCCGAGGAAAGGCGCCGCGGGCAGGGCCTGCGAAGCCACGACTGACAGCTTTTCGGCGGGCGAGGCGACGCCGCCGGGCGAGAGGGCGACGACCTCGATGTCGCACTTCTCCGACGGCGCCAGGTCTTCGAGGACGATGACCGTCGGGCCGCTCGGCTCGGGGTGCTTCACGCGCCAGCGCTCCACTGGTTTGCCGTTGAGGATGATCTTCCAGCAGAAGACGCCCTTGGCCTCGGCAATGGTGAGCCGTAGGGCGCCGCTCGCCAAGTGAGCCCTGTCGGGCGCTGGCTCGGCCTTGACCACGGGCTTCGCGGGGGCATCCGCCAGCGGCTTGCCGAGCTCGACTTCGATGTAGGGCTCGCTGCCCCGCGATTGGACGCTGTGGATCATGTTGTTGTGGTAGGCCAGGTTCCCGCCGTCCATCACGGCCAGCCCGTCGGTGTCGCCGCAGGCGAGGGCGTAGATGAGCTCGGGCGTGAGGGCGACCGAGAGCCAGCCGTCGGCCAGTCCCTTGCGCTCCGCCCAGGTGGCCAGGGTGTTGCCGGAGGTCATGATCACGTCGCAGAACATCGAGCCGGGCCAGGCCCAGGGGCGCTTAGACGCGGCGTCGGCGAGGCAATAGGTTGCTCCGTTTGCCGGGCCGTAGGGCTGGGTGCCCGTGCCCTCCTCCCAGTCCTGGCTGACCGTGGAGACGCGGACGTAGCGGAGCATGTCGGCGCCGGCGCGGCGGAGGAAGAGCGCGGCCTTGAGCACCTCGCGGCAGCGGGCGGGCGAGGCGTCGAAGCGGATGGCCGCCATTTCCTGGATGCTCTTGATCTTGAATTGCGGGCACTTGCCGGCCGATGTGTTCCGCTCGTCGCCGCAGTCCGACAGCCAGATGTCGGCCGTGGCCTTCAGCCGGACGGTTTGGGCGGCGGGGGCCGCCGTCATGAGCCCGCTGGCGAGCAGACACACCCCGATAGTTGCGCGCCGGTCCATCGGTTCGCTCCTGCATGAGGGGTGGAGAAGAGGGATTCCTCGACAAGCTCGGAAGAACGCGCGCTGCGGACGCCTGCCTACTATACAGGTCATGCCGAGCGAAGTCGAGGCATCTCTCCCTAATCTGGGCTGTTACGCTCTCCCGGGCGCCCCCACGCGTTCGGGAGGGAGGCTGCTACCATCAGCGGAACCAGTGCCTGCCAAGCCAATCGAAGACGATGCCGATGCCAAGGAATGCTTCCGATCACCGGACAGGAACAGGTACTTGCCCGCCTCCATCGCGTCGCCGAGTTGGAGGAGCACCTGCCCGTAGCGCTCGAAGAGGTGCTGGTCGTAGCCGTGGAGAGCGATATTCCCCTGGAGGATCTCCCTTGCGCGCCAGAGCTTGCCTGCGGCGATGGCTGCATCGGCTCGCTCGTAGAGATCCGGGTTGCGCCGCCGCATGGCTGACCGCTCCCTCTTCGCTCCCGGCCAAGAACGGCTCCCATCGCAGAACGCGGATTCGAGATCTCAGTCGCTCTGCGACTTGATCTTGTATCCCACGTGCCGCGATTGCATCCAGCGCACGGCGAAGATGTCGCGCAGGCCGGCCCACAGGCGGTTCCAGACGCCGTACTTGGCCCTGCCGCGGGTGCGCGGGTGGTGGCGGACGGGGATTTCCTTGATGCGGGCCCCCTCGAGCCGCAGGAGCGTGGGCAGGAAGCGGTGCATGCCGCGGAACATCTTCACCCGCACAAGCTGCTCGCGCCGCATCACGCGAATTGAGCAGCCCACGTCCTTGATCTTCTCGTGGGTGAGCCAGTTGCGCGCGCCGTTGCCAATCTTCGACGAAATCCTGCGCACCCACGAATCCTGCCGCTTCTGGCGGATGCCGCACACGCAGTCGCACTCGCCGCTCTCGGCCATCTCCAGCATCTTCGGCAGATCGCCGGGGTCGTTCTGGAGGTCGCCGTCAATCATCGCCATGAAGTCGGCGCGGGCCGCCTTGAAGCCGGCATCCAGGGCCGCGCTCTGGCTGCAATTCCGCTCGAACGAGATCCAGCGCACCACGGGGTCCTGCCTCGCCACCTCCTGGATGCGGGCCAGCGAGGCATCGGTCGAGCCGTCGTCCACCAGGATCAGCTCGCACTGCGGATACAGCTCGCCCAGGCCGGCGCGGCAGGCCTCCACGAGGGGGACCACGTTGTCCTCTTCATCCTTGATCGGCACGACGATGGAGAGACGCGGCTTGCTCATTGCGTGGTCTCCTAACCGCCCATGGCGGCCTGGCGCTTGCGATGGATCAGCATCAGGTTCCGCACGTAGACGATGGAGTTGAAGCCATAGGCCAGGATGAACACGGGGTCGAGCCGCCACAGCGCATAGCTGAGCACGAGCAGCGACCCGCCGATGCTGAAGTACCAGAACGACGTGGGCACGACGCTTTCGCCGCGCTTCTCGGAGGCGAGCCACTGCACGATGAACCGCGCCGTGAAGAGGGCCTGCCCGACGAGGCCCACGGCGATCCACGTCACGAGCACCCAATTCACCACGCGGCCCGCCTCGCCGAAGTCGAACGACGAGAGGGCGGCCCAGAACCGCGACAGGGTCTGGCCCTTGATCACCTGGACGGCGGCGGTGGCCTGATCGCGGGCCGTCTCCAGGTCATCGCGGTCGTAGGCCTCGAGGGCGGCAGCCATCGCGGCGCGAAGGCGCTCGCGGGCCGCGGCCCGCGCCGCGGCGTCGGCGCACAGGCCCCGGCTCGCCAAGCCGGTCAGCAACAGCAGAACTGCGACGCACAGCGTGCGCCGGGGGGTCTTCATCAGGGGGCCTCCGGGCTTCTCAGGGTCGCACCATTCATGCCTCGCGCAATTATACGGGCGGCGCGGAGGCCGGGTCAAGGCGAAGCTGCGAGGGTGCGAGACAGGAAAGCAGGCGACCGCACGGCACCCGCGGCCCCGCCATACCAGCTCACCTCTGCCGCTCCCGAGAGCTGAGCAAGTATGGCGCTTTGGCGATCCGGACGGCTTTACGGCCTTCCTGCCCATACTTGCTCATTTTCCTCCCCCTCTCGGTTGAGCAAGTATGGCGCTTTGGCGATCCGGACGGCTCTACGGCCTTTCCGCCCATACTTGCTCACTTTTCTCCCCCCTGGGGTGAGCAAGTATGGCGCCTGGCCGATCCACGGCCCTTCGTGGCCGTGCCTGCCCATCGGCCCCCCACTCGCTCTCACGGCGTGATATAGGCAGAGAGCAGGCAGGGCTCACATGCCTCTGTGGCCAGGGCGACCAGGGCGCGGACCCCAGGATGTAGGCAATTCCTGTAGACAGTTTCCGTTGCAGATTCCTGTAGCGGCAAGCGTCCCGCTTGTCGAACGGATGAAGAGAGCCTCAGTTGCAATCCAGCCCCTCGTCCGGCATGATCGCCCAGAAGTCCGGAGGCCAGGACCATGCGGGCGCTTGCCATTCCCACCGTGATCGCCCTCAGCGCAGTCGCCGCGCTCGCGCCCGGCGGTGCGCTGGACGTCGGGGCACAGACGCGCGCGCAGGTGGAGGCCGACTGGCTGGCCCAGGCAGCGCGCGCGGAGCGCCCCGCGGCGCCCGCCGCACTCACGCCCGCGCAGATCCGCGCCGAGACCGAGCGGGCGAGAGCCCTCGCCAACCGCGTGCTCGCAATAGCTCGCGACGGCACAGGCGCCCCGCCTGCGGGCCGCAGGCAAGATGCCTGTGCCACCATCAAGAAGGCGTTGGGCGAGCTGGCGAACCTCGAGCAACAACTCGCCGCCGTGGAGTCGAAAGGAGACGACGTTCTCCAGCCTGCGGCGCGGGAGTTGTACCTCAGCGTCCGCCGCGTCAAGCGCGCCATCGCCTTCGCCAACCCGCTCCTCGACTTCGACAAGCTGCTCTTCATCACGCGGCACGACGCGGCGGGCGTGTTTCACATGTGCGATCAGTTCTACGGCTGCAACGCGCGCCCGGGCGGCGGCCTCTTCGTGCTGCACGACCCGTTCGGCAAGAGCCCGAGGCTGCTGAACCTGCTCGAGAATGCCCGGGTCGAGAAGGGGCGTCTGGCTGGCGGCACGCTCGCCGGCGGCGCCTTCCTGTCGCCCGACCTCTCGTTCGACGGCCGCACCCTCCTCTTCGCCCACTCCCAGGCCACGGCCTTCGCCAAATCGCGCGGCAAGGAGACCTACCTCTGGGGGCCCGAGATCAGCTACCACCTCTTCCGCTGCAACGCCGACGGTACCGGGCTGGTCCAGCTCACGGATGGCCACCCCGACGACTTCGACCCCTGCTGGCTGCCCAACGGCCGCATCGCCTTCGTCACCACCCGCCGCGGCGGCTACCTGCGGTGCGGCCGCCATTGCCCCGTCTACACACTCTTCGGCATGGAGCCCGACGGCTCGGACGTCCAGCCCCTCTCCTACCACGAAACCCACGAGTGGCACCCCAGCGTCACCAACGACGGGATGCTCGTCTACACCCGCTGGGACTATGTGGACCGCGACACGAACATCGCCCATCATATCTGGCTGTCGTATCCCGACGGCCGCGACCCCCGCTCCTTCCACGGCAACTACCCCGTCCGCCGCGAGGGGCGTCCTTGGATGGAGATGAACATCCGCGCGGTGCCCAACTCGGCCAAGTTCGTCGCCGTCGCCGCCGCCCACCACGGCCACGCCTACGGCTCGCTCGTGCTCATTGACCCACGCCGGCCCGACGACGGGGCAATGAGCCAGCTCGAGCGTCTCACGCCCGACTGCCCCTTCCCCGAGGCCGAGGGCCGCCCCATCGCCAGGTTCATGCAATACGGCACCCCCTGGCCCTTGAGCGAGGACGACTACCTGGCCGTCTACGACGCCGACGCGAGGAACCGCGGCATCTACTGGCTCGACCGCTTCGGCAACCGCGAACTGCTCTACCGCGACCCCGCTATCTCATGCTCCGACCCCATTCCGCTGCGCCCCCGGCCCACCCCGCCCGTGATTCCCGACGCCACGGCGGGAGGAGTCGAAACGCGAAAGTCGAAGGGCGGGAATCCCCAGGCCACAATTGCGGTGCTGAACGTCTACGACAGCGACTTCGCCTGGCCCCCCGGCGCCAGGGTGGCCGCCCTGCGCATCATCCAGTTGCTCCCCAAGTCCACCCCGCCGCCCAACGTGCCGCGGGTGGGCTGCGCCGACCAGACCAATGCCCGCGCCGTGCTCGGCACCGTGCCCGTCGAGCCCGACGGCAGCGCCTTCTTCGATGCCCCCGTGGGCAAGCCCATCTACTTCCAGGCCCTCGACGAACGGGGGCTGGCCATCCAGTCCATGCGGTCCGCCACCTACGTGCACCCCGGAGAGCGTCTCACCTGCCAGGGCTGCCACGAACGCAAGCACAGGACCAACCCTGTGGGCGGGACGTCCCCGTCCCGCGTCCCGCTGGCCCTCCGCCGCGCGCCCTCCCCCATCGCACCCGACATCGAGGGATCGAATCCCTTCAGCTACCCGCGCCTGGTGCAGCCCGCGCTCGACCGCAACTGCGTGCCCTGCCACACCGAGAAGAAGGCCCTCGACCTCACGGGCGCCCTCGACGGGCCGTTCACCCGTTCCTACAAGAACCTGGCCGCGAAGTACGGCTTCTACTTCGACGTCAGCAACGGCTCGATCCATCGCGGCGCGCGCGGCGGCAGCCGCACGACCCCTGGCCAGTTCGGCGCCAAGGCGGCGCCCCTGATGAAGTACCTCACCGAGGCTCACCACGGCGTCGCGCTCAGCCCCGAGGACTTCCACCGCATCGCCCTGTGGCTCGACTGCAACAGCGAGTTCCTGGGCGCCTACGAGAACGCTCCCGCCCAGGCGCGAGGCGAGCTTGTGCGCGCGACGCTGGAGTAACCCTCCCCCTCCCCTGCTGGGCCCGAGCCGACGACCCGCACTGGCGACCCAGGTTGCATGGCAGAGCTTGCCGGGGTAGAATCGCCACACATCGGCAGGCATTGCCTGTCCCACACAGAACCCGCACCGGAGCACGGCACGATGAGCGGACTCTTCGGCGTGGTGGCGAAGGAGGACTGCTGGGACTACCTGTTCTACGGCACCGACTACCAGTCGCACCTGGGCACCGAGTTCGGCGGCCTGGCCGTGGCGAACGGCGCCAGCATCACGCGGCGAATCCACACGATCAGCCAGGCGCAGTTCAAGAGCCGCTTCTACGACGAACGCCAGAGCCTGCCCGGGCGCCTCGGCATCGGCGTCATCAGCGCCAACGACCCGCAGCCGATGATGCTCCTCTCGCGCTTCGGCGAGTTCGCGGTGTGCATAGATGGGAACATCGTGAACCGCGACGCCCTGGTGAAGGAACTCCACGCGATCGGCGTGTCGTTCGGCGACCCTGTCCGCGGCAAGGTGAACTCCGCCGAACTGGTCGCCCGCCTCATCAGCCTGGGCGACGACATCGTGGACGGCATCCAGAAGATGTACGCGAGGATCGAGGGCGCCGTCTCGGTGCTGGTCCTGACCCCCGATGGCGTGTACGCGGCGCGCGACAAGCTGGGCCACAGCCCCCTCGTGGTCGGCTCCGACGGCAATGCGTGGGCCGTCGCCACCGAGTCCACCGCCTTCCCCAACCTGGGCCTCGAGGTGAAGAAGTTCCTGCTGCCCGGCGAGATCGTGCGCATCACCGCCGACGGCATGGAGCAGCGCGAGCAGGGGTGCGAGAGCGACCAGATCTGCTCGTTCCTGTGGATCTACACGGGCTTCCCGGCCTCGCACTACGAGGGGATCAGTGTCGAGCGCGTGCGCGAGAACAGCGGCATGTCGCTGGCCAGAGGCGACGACGTGGAGGCCGACTTCGTGTCGGGCGTGCCCGATTCGGGCATCGCGCACGCCATCGGCTATGCGATGGGCAGGAACATCCCCTATCGCCGCCCGCTCGTGAAGTACACGCCCGGCTACGGCCGCAGCTACACGCCCCCCTCCCAGGAGATCCGCGACCTGGTGGCCAAGATGAAGCTCGTGCCGATCGCCGACGTCATCCGCGGCCACCGCATCGTGATCTGCGACGACTCGATCGTCCGCGGCACGCAGTTCAAGAACTTCACCGTCAAGAAGCTCTGGGAGAGCGGGGCGCGAGCGGTCCACGTCCGCATCGCCTGTCCGCCGCTCATGTTCCCCTGCCGCTACAACATCTCCACGCGCAGCATAGACGAGTTGGCCGCCCGCAAGGCCATCCACGCCATCGAAGGCCGGGCCATCGAGGACGTGTCCGAATACCTCGACCCCGCCTCCGACAAGCATCGCCAGATGGTGGACTGGATTGCGAAGGACCTCACCGTCACGTCGCTCAAGTACCAGACGCTCGACGACATGGTGGCCTGCATCGGCCTGCCGAAGGAGAAGCTCTGCACCTATTGCTGGAACGGCTGCGGCAAGGGCTGAGCGGGCCGCCGCTCACTTCACACGCCGCTGGGTTTGGCGGGCCTCGCGGGCAGCCAGACGCTTCGCGCGCCGCTCGGCCAGCTTGGCGCGCTCGAGGCGCACGCGCTCGCCGGCCCACTGGCGCAGGCGCGCGGCGGCGGGGATGTCGTGGCTCAACACCCACAGACCCAGCGCGATGAGCAACAACCCCTGGATGATGGGCAGGAAGCACCCGATGATGCCCAGCAGGACCAGCAGCACGCCCCCCGCGATCCTCAGCGCCCGGCACGCCAGCTTCTTCACCATGGTAGCCGCCTCAACGGCGTCAAGCCAGTCCCCACCCTCATCCTACCATAGCGACGGGCGCGGCGACAAGAAGGGCGCCGCCGTGCCCCCCCTCGATGGCGGGGCATCGGGGGTGTTCCGGCGTGCGCGACCCGCGCCACTTGGGTGTGGGCCGGAATTGTAGGCAGGCTGGTTTTCTCTGGAGCCTGAAGGGCTCGCATGGGATAGCCCAGGGCAACGCCCTGGGTTCAGTGGGATTCACGGGTCCAGCCCTGAAGGGGCGAGATAGAAGCTCTCTATTCCGCCCTTTCAGGGCTGCCACGGGGCGGTCTTGTTCCCAGGGCGTTGCCCTGGGCTATCCCATTTCGCTCCTTCGGAGCTCCCGCAGCCACCTACAACTCCGGCCCACACCCGCGCCACTTGACGCGGGCCGGGCGGCGGACTAGACTCTTACGCCATTCCGATCCGCCCTTCCCAGGAGTTTCTCCGTGCTGCGGTATGCCCTGACGATCTTCCTCAGCGCGTTCCTGCTCTTCCAGGTGCAGCCCCTCATCAGCAAAGTGATCCTGCCGTGGTTCGGCGGAACGCCCGCCGTGTGGACCACGGCGATGCTGTTCTTCCAGGTGCTGCTGCTGGGCGGCTACGCGTACGCACACATCGTGGCGACGAAGGTCCCCATCCGACGCCAGGTAACCGTGCACCTGGTCGTGCTGGCCATCGCCGCCCTGCTGCTGCCAATCCTGCCGGGCGAGCGCTGGAAGCCGACGAACGACGGGGCGCCCACCTGGCAGATCCTGCTGCTGCTGAGCGCCTGCGTGGGCATGCCCTACTTCGTCCTGGCCTCGACCAGCCCGCTGATGCAGGCCTGGTTCAGCCGCACGCACCCGGGGCGCTCGCCGTACCGCCTCTACGCCCTCTCAAACGTGGGCTCGCTGCTGGCGCTCCTGACGTTCCCCTTCGTCTTCGAGCCGCGGTTCACGCTCCACAGCATGGGGATGGCCTGGTCGGTGGCCTTTGGCGTCGCGGCGCTGCTGGCCGCCTATTGCGCGATGCAGATGCGCCGCGTGGAGCCCGCGGCCGACGAGGCCCGCCCCGCGTCCGATGCGGCAGACGACGACAGGCCGACCCTCCTCCGCCGCCTGCTGTGGCTCGTCCTGCCCGCCTGCGGCTCAACCATGTTCCTGGCCGTGACCAATCAGATGTGCCTCGACGTGGCTGTGGTGCCCTTCTTCTGGGTGCTGCCGCTGAGCCTCTACCTGCTCACCTTCGTCATCTGCTTCGACAACGAGCGATGGTACTTCCGCCCCGTCTTCTGGGTCCTGATGGCCGGCGGCGTGTGGACGATCCTGTGGCTGATGCACAAGGGCGTGGACGCCGACATGACGATCCGCCAGATGCTGGCCTTCGTGGGGCTGGGCGCCTGGGCCGAGGGCCTCGGCGACCCGGCCGTGGTGTGGACCCAGATCCTCGGCTACTCGATGGGCCTTTTCGCCTGTTGCATGGTGTGCCACGGCGAACTGGTGCGGCTGAAGCCCAGCCCGCGGCACCTGACGGGCTTCTACCTCCTCGTGTCGGCGGGCGGGGCGCTGGGCGGCGTCTTCGTGTCGCTGCTCGCGCCCAGGGTGTTCGACACGTACCTCGAGCTCCACATTGGCCTATGGGCCACGTGCGCGCTGGCGATGGCCGCCTTCTGGATGGACAAGAAGCCGCATCGCCGCTGGCCGGTGCCGTGGGCCGCCGCGCTGGGGGTGGCGGTCTACTTCCTCCTCGCCGCCGCCGTGCTGGTCTTCGCCCCCTTCGAGTGGCTCACGCTCGGCGGCAACAAGCCGCTGGCCGCGCCCGAGCTTCTCAGCCTCTGGGCGCTCGCGGGCACGCTCCTCACGGGAGCCTGCGTGTTCGTGGGGCGAGGCGGTCCCGCGCGCTGGGGGTGGCTGGGAGCGGCCGCATGGTTCCTCGTTCTGGCGGCCGCGCTGCATCTCGCACCCATCAGCAGCTCGCCAGCGCGCCCCGAGAGCCAGGGGGCCTGGCTGCGCGCGCCGCATGTCCTGGGCCTCTGGCTCGTGGGCGGCGCCCTTGTGCTGGCCGTCTGGCAACGGGCGTGGCTATGGACCCTGTGCCTGCCGGCTTTCGTGGCAGCGCTGGCCGTTCTGGGTCTCGACCTGGGGGGACTGGCTTCCGATGCGATGGGCAGCGCCATCTCGATGTCGCGTAACTTCTACGGCGTCCTCAAAGTGGGCAAGTACCACGAGGGCGACCCCAATCGTGAGCAGCTCATCCTGAGCCACGGGCGCATCAACCACGGCGCGCAGCTCACCTCGGAGGAGGGCCGCCGCCGGCCCATCACCTACTTCGGCGAGAACAGCGGCATCGGCCTCGCTCTCCTCCACGGCGCCTGCGACCCCGAGAAGGGCATGCGCGTGGGAGTGCTCGGTCTCGGCACCGGCACCATCGCCGCCTATGGCAGGAAGGGCGACTTCTATCGCTTCTACGAGATCAACCCGCGCGTCATCGAGCTCTCGGGCCGTAAGGGCGTGGACTGCGCGGACCCGACCTTCACCTACCTCACCGACAGCGAGGCCGATTGCGCGTGCGTGCTGGGCGACGGCCGCCTCTCGCTCGAACGCCAGCCCAGCCAGCAGTTCGACCTCCTGGCGATGGACGCCTTCTCGAGCGACGCCGTGCCCGTGCACCTGCTCACCCGCGAGGCGTTCGACATCTACCGCCGCCACATCAAGAAGGACGGCATCATCGCCGTGAACGTCACCAACCGCTTCGTGGACCTCGAGCCGGTGGTGCGGGCGCAGGCCGAACGGCTGGGGATGCCGTGCGTGCTCATCCGAGGCTCGAGCGACTATTACCGCGACATCTATTACTGCACCTGGATGCTCGTGACCTCGAACAGGAGCTTCCTGCTTCATCCCGACGTGCTGGAGCACACCACTCGGGACGACGCGGCCAACGGCGAAGGCGCCGAGAAGCGCCCGGCCATTCTGTGGACCGACGACTACAGCAACCTCTTCCGCATCCTGAAGTAGGCGGGCGGGCCACAGGGACTCACCCGGACAGACACGGACGGCCCGGGGCAAGGGCGCTGCCCGTCCGAATGGTCCGTGTCCGTCCGTGTCTGTCCGTGTGATCGTGGGGCCGAGCTGTCCCGCCTCCGAGGCTCACGCCTTGCCCGCGGCGCCGGTGAGGGAGATCCACTTCTCCACAATGGCGGCGAAGGCGGCCATGCCCTCGACGAGGGCCGAGGGCACCCAGAGCCGCTCGCCGGCGTTCCAGCGCCGGTGCATCGTCTCGCGCAGGGCGCGGTTCAGTTCGCTGGCCACATTGACCTTGGCCACGCCGAGCGCGATGGCGCGCGCCAGTTGGTCGGGCGGGGTGCCGCTGCCGCCGTGGAGCACGAGCGGCACGCCCGCCGCGTCGCGCAGCTTCGCCAGCCGCTCGAAGTCGAACTTCGGCGGCCGCGTGTAGTTGCCATGCAGGTTGCCGAACGACACGGCCAGGCAATCCACCCCCGTCGCCTCGACGTAGGCCTTCGCCTCGGCCGGGTCCGTGAGGGCCGTGTGGCCTGTGCCTTCGCCCGTCACCTCGTCCACACGCCCCACGGCGCCGATCTCGCCCTCGACGGTGACGCCGCGCGGCCGCGCCAGCTCGACGACGCGGCGGAGGGCCGCCGCATTCTCGTCGAAGGGCCTGGTCGAGTAGTCGAGCATCACCGAGGTGAAGCCGGCCGCGAGGCAACCCTCGACGGCCTCCATCGAGTTGCCGTGGTCAAGGTGCAGGGCGGCGGGCACGTCGAAGCGGGCGGCCAGAGCGCGAGCCGTGTCGGCCAGCGCGGCGTACGATAGCAGCCCCTCGCCCGGCCCGGTCATCAGGATCACCGGCGCACGGCACTGCTCGGCCGCACGCAGCACGGCGCTCGCGGTCTCGGCATTCCACACGCAGAACGAGGGCACAGCGTAGCCGCGCGCCCGCGCGTCCGACAGCAGATCGGCCATTGGCACGAACTTCACGGGTGTCCTTTCGGGGTGGTTCCGTTACTCACGGGGCTTCGCCCCAGTCGGGGATATCGAGCAATTCGCCGTCGCGGAGTGCCGACTTGTGCGCCAGAATGCCCGGGGCGAAGTAACGCACCGCCTCCCAGGCGTGGATCGCGGGCCGGCGGCCGTGGGCGATGGCGTCCACGAACTCGTGGACGAGATAGGCGTGGGAGCCGCGATGGCCGCCATAGACCGCCGCATCGGAATCCACGCCGCGTCGCCAGGCGGCGAAGACGTCGGGCGGCAGCGGGTCGCGCATCTGCTCGACGGAGAGCGGCGTGGCGCCCTGCTTCGTCATCCAGTGGCCGCCGCCCACGTGGCCCTCGACGAAGCACCCGTCGGTGCCCCAGAGCTGGAAGCCCTCGCGGCCCGGATGGCCGATGCGGCGGTGCTCGCAGATGCGCACGGCAGCGCCGTTGGCGCACTGGAACAGGGCCATCTCGTTGCTGATCACGTTGCCGCCCTCGGTGTCGGGGCGGAACCAGTCGTCGTTGGGGTGCACGTAGCCGAAGGCGGCCACCTTGGTCATGCGCGTGCGCATCACCGAGAGCGGCCCGCCGATCGAGTGGCTGGGATAGTGCATGGGCACCCCGCCGCTCTTGCACATGTCCCAGTCCTTGCCCCAACGGTTGCGCGCCACCTCGCGCAGGCTGCACCCGGGCGAGTCAATGTCGTGCAGGTACTCGCCCTCGCCATAGACGAAGCGGCCGAAGGCCCCCTCGGCGGCGCGGCGGCGGCAGTACATCGCTTCGGGATGATAGTAGGATGTCTCGCCGAGCATGTAGTGCAGCCCCGTGCGGCGCGCGGCGGCGACCAGCCGGTCGCACCAGTCCAGCATGGCGTCGCCGTCTTCGAGCGAGATGACGGGCACGGCCGAGTAGACGTGCTTGCCCGCCTCGAGGGCCTGGATGGCCTGGGGGGCGTGGAGCCAGTGCTGGGTGAAGAGGGCGATGGCCTGGAGGTCGCTGTGCAGGATGGCGTCGAGGCTGCGATAGGTTTCGGCCACCTGGTGGCGTTCGGCCGCGGCGCGCAGCCGCTCGGGGTTCACGTCGCACAGGGCGAAGCGCTCGACGAGCGGGTGGTTGCGGAACAGCCGCACGAAGCCCGAACCGAACGAGCCGACGCCCACGAGACCAATGCTGATGCCCATGATTTCTCCTCAAGGCAGTTCTAAGCCCGACCAAGGGGGATGACTGGATGGGTGGATGAATGCATGGATGGATGCCAGAGGACCATCCAATCATCCATTCCTCCATTCATCCCTCCCGCGTTGCTGCGCCGGCTTCGACGCAGCCGCGAGCCACAGTTCTCTTCACTGGGCAAGTTCGACGATCAGACTCCGCATCGTCGGCTTCGAGGCGCAGAAGATCGTGTAGGTTTCGGCCGGCTTCTGCGCGACGTGCACGTGGCGCTTCTCGGCAGCGCCCTCTTCCCAGGTGTAAGTGACCTTCACGGGCCGGAAGCCGCCGTGCGGTTCGCGGTAGTCGGCGTCAATGCGCGTTTGGTAGATCATCGCCACCGTGCGCTGGGTGCCTGTGAACCGGACGAGAGCCGACCTCGTGCCCGCGGGAACCTTGTCGAGGACGAAGTACTTGCCATGGTTACGGGTCGGCCCCTCGCAATGGCCGATGGGCTGCCACGTCTTGCCGCCATCGAATGACGCCGCGATGTCCCAGGCGTCCTTGGGGTCGCGGGCGCGGTAGTAGATGCCCACACGCAGCCGGGTCATCTCGCCTGGGGTCTCGATGGGGAACGTGACCTCGCCCGTCGCGGCGGAGAGGACGAGCAGGTCGTCCTTGATGTTCTTGCGCTCGGGATGGAAGTCGGTGTAGAGGACCTGTTTGCCTTTGTTCTTCGGGTCGGTGGAGCCTTCGACCGTGATGGTGCCTTCGGACGGTTCGGCGGAGAAGGTGATGGTGTTCTCGCCGCGGTCGAGCGCGGGAAGGGGCCGCTGCGAGTGCTGGATGTCGTGGGTGATCTTCAGGGCGTCGAGCCCTGTGCTCGCGCCCTTCAGGGTGAACTTGAGGCGGTAGTCGTAGCGTCGGTAGACGTGGGGCTTGAGGTCGAGCTTCTGGTCGCCTGAGGCTGTGAACCTGCCGAGCTCGCGCCAGTCGAGGCCGTTGTTGTCGGAGAAGGCGAGGGCGATCTCGCCGCCCGTGCCGACGGCGGCCTTGAGCGTCAGTTCGCCGCCGAGGTAGACGTAGGATGATGGCATGCGCAGGACGAGCGTGGCCGGCTGCGCGGCGTCCTTCGCAAAGAGCGCCGGGCCGTCCTTTCGTTCGCCCCGAAAGTCCAGATTCTCGCACGCGAGGGCGGCGGCGGCGAGCGAGCCGTCGGCCAGGGGCGGCTCGTACTCGAGCGTGCCGTTGCCCACGCGGCCGTTGGCCAGGTCGCCGTAGCGCGGGGTGTAGATCATGAACCGCTCGCCCGGCTTCATCGTCAGGCAGCCGGGGGCGCCGCCCGCGCCGTCCATGTTGATGTGGAGGCCTTTGTGGCCCCAGTTGCGCGTGAGGCGCTCGCCGGGGCGAAGCTGCACGTTCACCTGGTAGCCCACCGAATAGCCGTTCTCGTAGGCGAAGAGGGTCGAACCGTCGTACTCCTGCATCGTGGCGTACCAGCCGTGGGTGCGCGCGGGAAGCCAGCCGTCGGCGGTGTAGAAGGGACAGGCGGCCAGGAGCGCAGGGCCGCGCTTCCAGCCGGTCCAGCCGTTTTCGGCGTGGAACTGGCGCAGCTTCGCGTCGTTGCCCTTGAAGCCGGGGTTCTTGTCGTACCATTCCTTGATGGCGGCGGCGATTTCTTCAACGCTCGCCAGGTCGCCGTCGGGCTTGGGGAAGTAGTTGATGAGCGAGGCATCGAGCAGGTGCCACTTGCCGTCCCACAGGACCTCGGGCACGACGTGGCCCTGGATCGTCCAGCCTCGAGCCTCGAGGCCCGCCGCGCGGGCGAGCGATTGCACGTGCGACGCCGCGTTGCCGCACATCGAGTAGCCGTAGACGTTGAACATCTTGATCGCGTCCAGCACCATGTCCTCCATCTGGAGGTACTCGACGGGCGGCGCGTCCTGGTGCTGGAAGCGCACGACCGATTCCCAGGCGGCCAGGGCCTTGTCGCGGTCGCTCAGAGTGTCGCGTAGGAACGACTTCCTCCAGGCGTCGAGGCTCGAGACGTCCTCCACTTTGTCCGAGAGCACCTTCACGTGGCTCACGATGCCGACGGCCTTCGGCGCGTCGCCGGCCGCCGCGGCCGCGCACGCCGCCGCGAACGAGTTCAGGGCCAGCATCCATACGAAGCGCCTGCGCAGCAACATGGTCTGCTCCTTTGTTCCGGGCCAATCGAGCGCACATTATAGAGCGTCCCGCGGCGGCTTTCCAATGGCGCCGTTCGGTCGGATGTGGTGGCCCGGCTTGCAGACGCCGCAGTGGCGGGCTATCATGCGAGGCGTTGTCGCACGCACCGGGATACCCTGGAGCCCTCCGCATGGACGCAAGACAGGCGATGCTGACGGTCCTGCTCGCCGCTATGTTAGGAGCACCAGCCATGGGAGCTTCGTCGCTCGACGACCTGCTGCGGTTGCGCGACGGGCGCAGCCGGCGGGTGTCGTCCACCGCCAAGCTGCCGGATGGACGCCCCGACCCGAACAGCAATGCCGATAACGTCACTGTGCCGCCGGGCCGGACACACGTCCTGGCCGACCTGAAAGGGCCGGGCATCGTGACGCACCTCTGGATGACCTTCCTCGGCCCCGAGCCACACCCCTGGGCACCCGACGGCGCGGCCAACCACCGCGAAATGGTGCTTCGCGTCTTCTGGGACGGCCGCAAGGAGCCCGCCGTCGAAGCGCCCGTAGGCGACTTCTTCGCCGCGCCGTTCGGCCAGCGGATGGCGGTGAACAGCCTGCCCGTGGCCATCGAGGGCGGCGCATCCTACAACTGCTTCTGGCCCATGCCCTTCGCAAAGTCGGCCCGCATCGAGGTCGAGAACGACGGCGACAAGGCCATCGCACTCCTCTACCACAATGTGGACTGGGTTCAGAAGGAGAGCCTGCCGCCGGACACCCCCTACTTCCACGCCCAGTACCGCCAGGACTATCCGCTGAAGGAGGGCGGCGGCGACTACCTCATCCTCGAGACCGAGGGCCGCGGCCACTACGTGGGCACCGTGCTCGGCGTGCGCTCGCGCAGCCCAGGCTGGTTCGGCGAGGGCGACGAGAAAATCGCCATTGACGACGACGCGGAGCCGACCGTGTGGGGCACGGGCACCGAGGACTACTTCCTGTGCGCCTGGGGGCTGCGGACGTGCAGCTTCCCCTATTTCGGCGTGCCCTACACCGACGGAGGCCACGTGCTGGGCGGCAGAACCTGCGCCTACCGCTGGCACATTGCCGACCCCATCGTGTTCCAGAAGAAAATCCGCGTCGCCATCGAGCGGATGGGCTGGATCTCGGTGGACGAGAACCCGAAGCGCGAGAGCACGAGCTGGAACGAGCGGCAGGACGACTACTCGAGCGTGGCCTTCTGGTATCAACTGGGCGAGCCCAGGCGGTTCGCCAAGGTGCCGCCCTGCGCCGAGCGACGCCTGCCCGAGATTGACATCGTGGTCCACGGCCGCAGCTTCACCGATGCGAAGTACCACGGGGCAGGCGGGGCGATTGTTCAGAAGGGCGGTTGGTGGACCGACTACGCGCAGCTCCTCTACCAGCCGCCGTCGGCGAAAGACGCCTGGGTCGAGATTCCCTTCGAGGCCAAGCGCCGCGAGCCGAGGCGACTCGTCCTCAAGCTCACCACCTCGTACGACTTCGGCATCTACGAGGCCTACCTCGACGGCGTGAGGATCGGGGAGCGGCTCGACCTCTACAGTTCCGACATCCAGGTGCGCGAGTTCCCGCTGCTCGATCTGTGGCTCGACGCCGGCCCGCACAAGCTGCGGCTGGTCTGCGTCGGCAAGCGCGACGTCTCGACCGGCTACTGGCTCGGCCTCGACTCGCTGCGCCTGCGCGAGCGCCGCCCGCGCGTCGAACGCTACGGTCACGACAAGGAGGCCGACTGGCGGAAGAACCTCGTGCTGTACTGAGGGAGGCGTCTTTTCAATAGGACTCATTCGGACTCATGGGACTCACCGATGCGCACACGCAGCCGATGACCGGGATCATCGACTTCCACACCCACGCCTTCCCCGACGGGCTGGCCGAACGGGCCATTGCCACGCTCGAGGCCCAGCCGGGCAACGCCAAGGCCGTGCTCAACGGCACGATCGGCGCGCTCCTGCGTTCGATGGACGAGGCGGGCATCGCCGCCTCCGTCGTCGCCTGCATCGCCACCAAGCCCGAGCAGTTCCCCTCGATCCTCAAGTGGTGCAAGGCCATTGCCTCCGACCGCATCGTCCCGTTCCCCTCGTTCCACCCCTTCGACCCCGAGGCCCTGGCCCGCATAGACGCCGTCCGCGAAGCGGGGCTGAAGGGCATCAAGCTCCACCCCTACTACCAGGGCTTCGAGATGGATGACCCGCGCCTGCTGCCGATCTACGAGCGGCTCCAGGACAGCGGCCTCCTCCACCTGAGCCACACGGGTTTCGACACCGCCTTCCCCCGCATCCGCAAGTGCGACGCCGTGCGTGTGCTGCGCCTGCTCGACCGCTTTCCGCGCCTCCGCCTTGTCACCTCGCACATGGGCGGCTGGATGGACTGGGCCGAGAGCCGCAAGCACCTCGTCGGCCGGCCCATCTACATGGAAATCTCGTACTCGATGGAGTTCATGGCCGACGCGGAGGCCCGCGAGATCCTCCTCAGCCATCCGAAGGAGTACCTCCTGTTCGGCACCGACTCACCCTGGTCGGGCCAGAAGGCCGCGGTCGAGCGCGTCCTGAGCCTCGGCCTCGGCCCCGAGCGCGAGGCCGCGCTGCTGTGGGAGAACGCTCGGCGGCTCTTGGAGTGAACTGCATGCCCAAACGGAGGAAGCCGCGCGTCAGTCGCCTGTGGCGTGGGGTCAAGGCGGCTCAGCCTGGCGACCCCATGAAGCGCATGATGCAGGAGCACGAAGACGTGCTCCAAAACATCGAGTTCGTCCTCGTCGCGGCCCACCGCGCTGACTACGGCGTGGACGATCATGTCGCGATCGAGGCCCTGCACGCCGCGATCAAGGGCCTGTCTCCCTCTGACCCGCGGGCGCAGCGGCTGGTCAAGCGCCTCGCGGAAATGCGCGCGGAGAGGGCCGACATCGGGGACAAGGTGTGGCGGGACGCCTTGAGCGTGGTGTTGCACTCGGCCAGACGCCACTCAGATGGGAGGCCCGGCTCGACGGGCTACCTGGACTTCGCCGCGGGGTTCATCCTCTGACCGCGCTCGCCCTCATCGCTTGATGGGCTCGGTCTGTGGATGCACTCTCAGCAGGTCATCGCTGAGCACCGTCGGGCACCAGTGCTTCTCGATGAACTCGACGACCAGCTCGGTGCCCTTGTCGTGCGGCACGTGGGGCGGGCGCTTGGGGTTGTACATCGTGTCGGTGAGATCACGCACGAGGACGCACGGCACGCCCCAGCGGGTCATCTGCTTGATGGCGAACGAACGGTGCAGCACGCACATGTTGGTGTGGACGCCGAAGATCAGGAGGGTCTTGATGCCGCGCTGCTGAAGGAGGCTGTAGACCTCGCCGCCCTTGTCGGTCACGGCGTCGGGCTCGGCGATCTCGATGGCGGGGTGCTCGCTCTTCCAGGCGCCGTAGACGCGGCAGGGCGGGTCCTCGGTGCAGCCCTGGTCACTGGCGTCAATGGGCAGCGGCGGGTCGGGCAGCTTCTTCGGCTCGGGCAGCTTCACGGGCGGCGCCGCCTGGGCGCGCTGGCGCTGCGGCGTGCCCTCGTAGAACTTCATCGTGTCGCTGGGCGCGTGGATGATCAGCACGCCCTTCGAGCGGAGGAACTTCACGACCTCGGCCATGCGCGGCAGCAGCTTGGCCAGGCGCTCGTTCGCCCCCTGGCACCAATGCTTGTCCCACACGTCGCACAGCAGCAGCGCCGTTTCGGCGGGGGCGAGGTCCTTGGGTGCGACGACCTCTTTCCATTGCCCGCTGCCGGCCGGCTCTTCGACGCGGGTGCGCAGGTTCAGCCGCAGCACCTCATGCTTGCTATCCATCTTCGCTTCTCCTGCCGTGACCATGCCAAGTGCTCCTGAAAGGCAGATCAACACCGCCAACCATCGGGCCATCTTGTGCTTCCTCACATGAGGTTGCGACGTTACCCTCCCGAACGCATTGGAACGTTCGGGAGGGCGCTTGCTCCCGTCCCTCCCGAAGGCTTCAATACCTTCGGGGGGCTAATCCTGCTTGTGCCCGTCCCCATGCCCGTTATAATATGGGGGCGCGCCCCGCAACGCAAGGAGGCGACGGCCATGAATCCGGTCGCAATCCTGGGCATCATGATAGTGGCGGCCTCCGCGGAGGATTGGAGGGTCCCGCCCATCGCGCTGCCGAAGACCCTCAAGCACCCCGTCATCGCGGCCACGCCCGAGGAGCTGAGCCGCCTGCGGGCCGCGCTCAAGGCCGCCGGGCCGGCTCACGACGCCGTGGCCGGCGTTGTGCGGCAGGCCGACGCCGCACTCGCCAACCCCATCGCCTTCCCGCCGCGCGGCGGACAGCACAACCAGTGGTACCAGTGCGACAAGTGTCAGCTCGCGCTGAAGACGCTCGACGACACCCACCACGAGTGCCCCCGCTGCAAGACGGTCTACTCGGGCGAGCCGTACGACGATGTGGTCTACGAGCACCAGCATTACGCCAACATCCGCAATGCCTCCAACGCCGCGTGGGCCTATGCCCTCACCGGCGAGAAGCGCTACGCCGACTTCGCCGCGAAGGTGCTCCTCGGCTACGCCGAGCGCTATCTCCAATACCCCTATCACTCGGCCAGCCGCAGCCCAAGCCCCTGGACCATCATCTCGGGCGGCCGCCTCTTCGAGCAGACCCTCAACGAGGCCGCCAGCCTGGCCTCCGACATCGCGCCCGCCTGTGACCTCATCTGGGATGCCCTGTCCGACGCCGACCGTGCGGCCATCCGCGACGGCCTTCTCATCCCCATGCTCAAGAACATGGACAAGCACAAGGCGGGCAAGGGCAACTGGCAGACCTGGCACAACGCCGGCATGATCGCCGGCGGCGCCGTCCTTGGCGATCTCGCCTGGGTCGAGAAGGCCATCGCCCAGCCCCACAACGGCTTCGTCGAGCAGATGAAGGTCTCCGTCTCCGACGAGGGGATGTGGTATGAGAACAGTTGGGGCTATCACTTCTACACCCTCCACGCCATGACCTCATCGCCGAGTACGCCCGCCGCCTGGGCATTGACCTGTGGAGCCACCCCACGCTTCGCAAGATGTACACCCTGCCCGTCCACTACACGATGCCCGACGGCTCACTGCCCCGCTGGGGCGACGACGTGCACGCCTCGGCCCGCGGCGCCGGCTGGCTCATGGAGTACGCGTACGCGGCCACCAAGGACCCTGATCTCCTGCCCCTCCTCGCGCAGTCCCCCACCTGGCAATCCGTGATGCTCGCCCGCGACCCGAGCACAAAGGCCGAGCCGCCTCTCCTCACCAGCAAGGTCTTCCCCAGTGCGGGGCACGCCATCCTGAGAACCAAGGGCGAAGCCGGCCTCGCCGCCGCCCTCACCTTCGGACCCTATGGCGGTTACCACGGCCACCTCGACAAGCTCTCCTTCGTCCTCTTCGGCCACAGGGAGGAACTGGGCGTGGACCCCGGCCGCGCCGCCTCCCAGGCCTATCGCCTGCCCATTCATCGCAACTGGTACAAGCCCACCCTCAGCCACAACGCCGTCCTCGTGGACAAGCAGCCGCAGCGGCCCGCCGAGGGCAAGCTCGAGCTCTTCACCGCCAACGACGAATACGCCGCCGTCGCGGCCAGTTGCGACACCGCCTATCCAGGCGTCACCCACAAGCGCCTCCTCGTTCTCACACCAACTTACCTGCTCATCCTCGACCAACTTGCCTCCGACAAGCCGCGCCGCTTCGACTGGGTGTACCATAACCGCGCCACGGCCATCGAGTGCGATGCCGCCAAGGAGCCAGGTAAAGCCCCCGACGGGTTCCTCGGCATGGAATACGTCCAGAACATCCGCGCCGGCGCCACCGACGGCTCCATCCGCGCTCAGTTCCCCGGCAAGACCGTCACCACCCATCTCACAATGGCCGCTGCTCCTGGCGCCGAGGTCCTCGTTGGGGATGGCCCGTGCGCCTCAGTTCTCGACCGCGTCCCCATGATCGCCGTCACGCAGCAGGGCGCTTCGGCCATGTTCGCCGCCGTCATCGAGCCCGTCCTCAGCGGCCGCAAGCCGGGCGTCACGACCGTCGAACTCGCCGGCACCGTCGTCACAGTCCGCAGGGGCGACTCAGTTGACCAAGCCACCTTATCCCCTGCCAACGGACTCACCGTCGCCGTCGGCGGC